>NZ_JBEYXJ010000007.1:0-139135 GCF_040645015.1 Streptomyces sp. NPDC046881
TCGACGTGCACGACCTTGTCGACCAGGTCGTCGCCGTCCACGCGCGTGTGCCGTCCGGGGACGGTCCGGGCGCCGTTCAGCTCGCGGGCCAGGTGCGTGTACAGGATGTCGTTGACCAGGGTCGACTTGCCGGAGCCGGAGACACCGGTGACGGCCGTGAACACGCCCAGCGGGAAGGACACGTCGATGTCCTGCAGGTTGTTCTCCCGGGCGCCGTGCACGGTGAGCTGCCGGGACGGGTCACGCGGCCGGCGCACGTCCGGGAGCGGGATCGACTTGCGGCCCGCGAGGTAGGCGCCGGTCTGCGACTCGGTGTTGGCCAGCAGCTCCTTCACGGAGCCGCTGTGCACGACCTTGCCGCCGTGCTCGCCGGCGCCGGGTCCGATGTCCACGATCCAGTCGGCGACCTTGATGGTGTCCTCGTCGTGCTCCACGACGATGAGCGTGTTGCCCATGTCGCGCAGGCGGACCAGGGTCTCGATCAGGCGGTGGTTGTCCCGCTGGTGCAGACCGATGGACGGCTCGTCGAGGACGTACAGGACGCCGACGAGGCCGGAGCCGATCTGGGTGGCCAGGCGGATGCGCTGGGCCTCGCCACCGGAGAGGGTGCCCGCCGCGCGGTTGAGCGAGAGGTAGTCCAGGCCGACGTCGACCAGGAAGCGCAGCCGCTCGTTGACCTCCTTCAGGACTCGCTCGGCGATCTTCTTGTCGCGGGCGCTCAGCTTCAGTTCGCCCAGGAAGTCCGCGCAGTCGCTGATCGACATCGCGGCGACCTCGGCGATCGACTTGCCCATGATCGTCACTGCGAGGACGATCGGCTTCAGGCGCGTGCCCTCGCAGGAGGGGCAGGGCACCTCGCGCATGTAGCCCTCGAAGCGCTCGCGGCTGGCGTCGCTCTCGGCCTCGCTGTGCCGGCGCTTGACGAAGGGCACCGCGCCCTCGAACGGGGTGGTGTAGACGCGCTCCCGGCCGTACCGGTTGCGGTAGCGGACCTCGATCTGGGTCTTGTGGCCGTAGAGCAGGGCCTTCCTGGCGCGCTGCGGCAGCCCCGCGAAGGGGATGTCCGTGCGGAAGCCGAGGGCGTCCGCGAGGGCGCCGATCAGGCGGCCGAAGTAGTCCTTGGTGTGCCCGTGCGACCAGGGGTGGATGGCGCCCTCGTCCAGGGACTTGTCCTCGTCCGGGACGATCAGCTCCGGGTCGACCTCCATGCGCGTGCCGATGCCGGTGCACTCGGGGCAGGCGCCGAAGGGCGAGTTGAAGGAGAAGGAGCGCGGCTCCAGCTCCTCGAAGGACAGGTCGTCGTACGGGCAGTACAGGTGCTCCGAGTACATGCGCTCGCGCTCCGGGTCGTCCTCGGGGAGGTCGACGAAGTCGAGCACGACCATGCCGCCGGACAGGCCGAGGGCGGTCTCCACGGAGTCGGTGAGGCGGCGCTTGGCGGAGTCCTTCACCGTGAGACGGTCCACGACCACCTCGATGGTGTGCTTCTCCTGCTTCTTCAGGACCGGCGGTTCGGACAGCTGGACGGTCTGGCCGTCCACGCGCGCGCGGGAGTAGCCCTTGGTCTGGAGGTCGGCGAAGAGGTCGACGAACTCGCCCTTGCGCTCGCGCACCAGCGGGGACAGCACCTGGAAGCGGCTTCCCTCCGGCAGCTCCAGGACCTTGTCCACGATGGCCTGCGGCGACTGGCGCGTGATGGGACGGCCGCATTCGGGGCAGTGCGGCTTGCCGATGCGCGCGAAGAGCAGACGCAGGTAGTCGTAGACCTCGGTGATCGTGCCGACCGTCGAGCGCGGGTTGCGCGAGGTCGACTTCTGGTCGATGGAGACCGCCGGGGAGAGGCCCTCGATGAAGTCGACGTCGGGCTTGTCCATCTGGCCGAGGAACTGCCGAGCGTACGAGGAGAGCGACTCGACGTAGCGGCGCTGGCCCTCCGCGAAGATCGTGTCGAAGGCCAGGGAGGACTTGCCCGACCCGGACAGGCCCGTGAAGACGATGAGCGAGTCACGAGGCAGGTCGAGCGAGACATTCTTCAGGTTGTGCTCGCGCGCGCCACGGACGATGAGACGGTCGGCCACGCCGGTCCGCACCTTTCTTGAGAGAAGTGACAGGGGCGGGGCCCCCGTCCTTCTTCAGACTAGGGGGAGCCACTGACAACGCCGGTCGGATTGCCCGGTTGCATAACAACCCCCGGCCCTCCAGCATGCCCGACGCCGCCCTCGACCATATAGCACGTGCATTCGATTTGCGGTCGAGGTTCACCACCTTCACCCGAAGGTGTGGCCCGGCTAGGGTCAGCCGCATGATGGATCACGCTCATGACCTGGCCTGTGTACGGGAAGCGACCGAGCGGCTGCTCAACGCGGTCGCGAAAATGGACAACGCCTCGCTCGCCGAGCCGTCACGGCTCCCGGGCTGGAGCCGCGGACACGTCCTCGCCCACCTCGCCCGGAACGCGGACGCGCTGGTGAACGTTCTCCGGGGCCGCCCGATGTACGTCAGCGCCGAGGCGCGGGACGCCGACATCGAGCGGGACGCTGCGCGGCCCGTGGAGGTCCAGGCCGCCGACCTCCGGGAGAGCGCCGCCCGCTTCCAGGCGACCGGGGACGAGCCCGCGGACTGGTCGCGGACGGTGGAGCTGCGCCACGGGATCACCGACTCCGCGTCCCGGGTGCCGTTCCGCCGGTGGGCCGAGGTGGACCTGCACCACGTCGACCTCGGGATCGGGTACGAGCTGGAGGATCTCCCGGCGGAGTTCCTCGAGCGGGAGACCGACTTCCTCGCGGACCGGTTCTCCGGGCACGCCGACGTCCCGGCGACCCGCCTCACGGACGGCACGCGCGCGTGGAGCACGGGGCGTGCGGCGGACGAGCCCGAGATCACGGTCACCGGCCGGCCGGCGGACCTGGTGGGCTGGCTCGCCGGGCGCCGCGACGGGGCGGCGCTGGAGGTCCGGGGCGGGGCCCTGCCGAAGCTGCCTCCGCTGTAGATCGCCGGAGCCGCCCCCGCTGCCGCCTCCCGGGCGGCACGACGACCGTCCGCGGGCCCGTGCGGACGGCCGCCCACCGGGGCTTGTCCGCTATAGGCTGGCCGTCATGACGTACTCCGGAGAGGTCAAGGTCGGCGGGCCGGCGGATGTGCACGAGCTGAAAGACCTGATGATCACCAAGATCGCGGTCGGCCCGATGGACAACAACGCCTATCTGCTGCGCTGCCGGGCCACCGACGAGCAGTTGCTGATCGACGCCGCCAACGAGGCGGAGACGCTCCTCGGCATGATCGGTGACGACGGCATCGCGTCCGTCGTCACCACGCACCAGCACGGCGACCACTGGCAGGCGCTCGCCGAGGTGGTCGCGGCCACGGGCGCGCGTACGTACGCCGGCCGGGAAGACGCCCCCGGGATCCCGGTGCCCACCGATGTCCTCGTGGACGACGGCGACGTCATCAGGGTGGGCCGCGTGGAGCTCACCGCCCGGCACCTGGTCGGGCACACGCCCGGTTCGATCGCGCTGGTCTACGACGACCCGCACGGCCACCCGCACCTCTTCACCGGTGACTGCCTGTTCCCTGGCGGTGTCGGCAACACGCGCAAGGATCCGAAGGCGTTCGCCAGTCTGATCCACGACGTGGAGACGAAGCTCTTCGACGTGCTGCCGGACGAGACGTGGGTCTACCCGGGGCACGGCAACGACACCACGCTGGGCGCGGAACGGCCGCACCTGCCGGAGTGGCACGCGCGCGGGTGGTGAGCGGGCGGCTGTCCACCGGGCGGGTCCCCGGGCCCGCACGGGAGGATCGCCTGCGGCCGCGCGGCTCTCGTGCACGCACCCGGCCCCAGGGAGCGCCTCGTGCTCCGGCGCACAGGTCGTACGCGCGTCCCGCGTAGGGGAGTTGCACACGCGCCGGGCGCGCTCCTCGTCCGCACGCCCGGCGTGCACCACCCCTGTGCGCGCCCCGTGTGAACCTTTCGCACGCAACGCTCCCCCGTGCGCACTCCCGGAGAGCCGTCGTGCGCAGTCAACTGGTAGCAGCCCCGCGCAGGACGACGGCTCCTGAGCGGTAGGGGCCGCCGGTCTCCAACCCCGCCCTCGGCCGGCGGCCCAGGCCCGGGCACACGCGCGCGTGGGCTGCGCGCAGCCGCGTTCACACGGCCGCAACACCCGTTCCCAGTATGCGGACAACCACCCCTGTGACCTGGACAGACGCGGAGTTCGCTGCCACTCTCCCGCCATGCATGCTGCCCCTCGCGCCCTGCGCCGCGCCCTCGCCGCGGTCACCGTAGCCCTGCTCGCCACCGCCGTCGGCTGTGCTCCGCAGCCCGAGGAGAACGCGTCGGCCGCACCGTCCGGTTCGGCCGCGAAGAGCTGCGCCAAGGGCAAGCTCACCACCAAGACGTCCGGGAAGCTGACGATCGCGACGGACGAACCGGCGTACGAGCCCTGGTTCAAGGACGACAAGCCCGCCAACGGCAAGGGCTTCGAGTCGGCGGTCGCCTACGCCGTGGCCAAGCGGCTGGGATACGACAAGAGCGCGGTCGTGTGGCAGAGCGTGCCGTTCAACAAGGCGTTCGCGCCGGGGGTGAAGACCTTCGACTTCGACATCAACCAGGTGTCGATCAGCGCCGAGCGCAAGAAGGCCGTGGACTTCTCCTCCGGCTACTACGACGTGCGCCAGGCCGTCATCGCGCTGAAGGACGGCAAGGCCGCCAAGGCGACGAGCATCGCGGATCTGAAGAAGCTGAAGCTGGGCGCCCAGGTCGGCACCACGAGCCTCGACTACATCAGCGACGTGGTGAAGCCGGACCAGCAGGCGGCCGTCTACGCCAAGAACGACCAGGCCAAGTCCGCCCTGAAGAACGGGCAGGTCGACGCCATCGTCACCGACCTGCCGACCGCGTTCTACATCACCGCGGCCGAGGTGACGGACGCCAGGATCGTCGGCCAGTTCGAGAACCAGGGCGGCACCCCGGAGCAGTTCGGCCTCGTGCTGGACAAGGGCAGCGCGCTGACCTCCTGCGTGACCACCGCCGTCGACGCCCTGCGCAAGGACGGCACGCTGGCCGGCATCGAGAAGCAGTGGCTCTCCGACGCCGTCGACGCCCCGGTGCTCAAGTGACGGTCACCAAGGGCGAGTCGGCCCGGGAGGGGGCGGACGACAAGGGCGACATGCCCGAGGACGCCGGCCGCTCCGCCGACGGCTACGTACCGTCCGAACGGCGGCTGGCGCGCGAGCGCTACCGACGCGCGCGGGCCCGCCGCGCCACGGCGATCGCGGCCCTGTCGACCCTCGTCACGGCCGCCGTGCTCTACCTCGTCGTCGTCAACGCGCCGGGCTGGCCGCGCACCAAGGAGACCTTCTTCAGCGCGCACTACGCGCGCGAGGCGTTCCCGAAGGTCCTCGAAGGGCTCTGGCTGAACGTCCGGCTGCTGCTGATCTGCGGTGCCGCCGTCCTCGTCCTCGGCATGCTGATCGCCGTCGCGCGGACCCTGCGCGGCCCGGTCTTCTTCCCGCTGCGGGCGCTGGCCGCGGCGTACACCGACTTCTTCCGCGGTCTGCCGCTGATCATCAACCTGATGATCGTGGTCCTCGGTGTGCCGGCGCTGCGGCTGCAGGGCGTCACCGTCGATCCGGTGCTGCTCGGCGGTACGGCGCTGACGCTGACGTACTCGGCGTACGTGGCGGAGGTGTTCCGCGCCGGCATCGAGTCCATCCATCCCTCGCAGCGCGCGGCGGCCCGCTCGCTGGGACTGACCAACCGGCAGGCCCTGCGCTACGTCGTCCTGCCGCAGGCGGTGCGCCGTCAGGTGCCGCCGTTGCTCAACGACCTGGTGTCGCTGCAGAAGGACACCGGTCTGGTGTCCATCGGGGGTGCGGTGGACGCCGTACGGGCGGCCGACATCATCGTGGGCCGCAGTCTGAACTACACGCCGTACATCGTCGCGGGGCTGGTGTTCGTCGCGCTGACCATCCCGATGACCCGGTTCACCGACTGGGTGACGGCCCGGACGGACCGGCGGCGGGCCCAGGGAGGGTCCCTGTGAGCGCCCGGGGAGGAGCCCTGTGAGCACGTCGGAGAGCACACCCGTGAGCAACGCGCCCGTCCTGCGGATGGAGTCGGTCCGCAAGACCTTCGGCGGCTCGGTCGTCCTGCGGGACGTCGACCTGGAGGTCGCCCCGCACACGGTGACCGCGCTGATCGGCGCCTCCGGGTCGGGCAAGTCGACGCTGTTGCGCTGTGCCAACCTCCTGGAGGAGATCGACGACGGCGCGATCTGGCTGGACGGCGAGGAGATCACCGACCCGCGTACGGACCAGGACGCGGTACGGCGCCGGATCGGCGTCGTCTTCCAGGCGTACAACCTCTTCCCGCACATGACCGTGCTCGACAACATCACGCTCGCGCCGCGCCGGGTGCACGGCGTCTCCCGAGCGGAGGCCGAGGAACGGGCCAGGGAGCTGCTGGAGCGCCTCGGACTGGCCGACAAGGCGGATGCCTATCCCGACCGGCTGAGCGGCGGTCAGCAGCAGCGTGTGGCGATCGTACGGGCCCTCGCGGTGCGGCCCCGCCTGTTGCTGCTGGACGAGATCACGGCCGCGCTCGACCCGGAACTCGTGGGCGAGGTGCTGGAGGTGGTCCGCGGCCTGAAGGACGAGGGCATGACCATGGTGCTGGCGACGCACGAGATGGGCTTCGCGCGGGACGTCGCCGACCAGGTGTGCTTCCTGGACGGCGGGGTCGTGCTGGAGCGCGGCAGCGCCGAGCAGGTCTTCGGTGAGCCGCGGCAGGAGCGCACCCGGCGCTTCCTGCGGCGGATCGTGGAGGCGGGCCGGCTGTAGTCCCGCGCGCGGGAGGTCAGGCTTCCGTCTGCCCCGCCCCGGCCAGCGCCGCGACCCGCTCCACGCCGAACACGTAGCCCTGCACGCCGCAGCCGGCGATCACGCCGTCGGCGCGCAGGGAGACGTAGGAGTGGTGCCGGAACGACTCACGCTGATGGATGTTGGAGATGTGGACCTCCAGCACCGGCATGCCGTCACAGGTGTTGAGCGCGTCCAGGATGGCGACCGAGGTGTGCGAGTAGGCACCGGGGTTGATGACGATCCCGCAGTGGTTCAGCCGCGCCTCGTGGATCCAGTCGACCAGTTCCCCCTCGTGGTTGGACTGCCGGAAGTCCACCGTCCCGCCGTGCGCGGCCGCCGCCTTGGCGCACAGCGCCTCCACGTCGGCCAGCGTGTCCTTGCCATAGATCTCGGGCTGGCGCTGGCCGAGCAGATTGAGGTTGGGCCCGTTGAGGACCATGATCGGGGCGTTGGCCAGGGTGCGGGGCACGTTTCCTCCGGTCGGTTCGGGGCGGTGCGTCTACGACCGCTGCTCGCACCCGGTCTATCACGCCGGCCAGGGCGGAGATCGGGCCGTGCGCGCCGGCCGCCCGGGCGTGCGCTCCGGTCCCGTGATCACCACCGCACGCCCCCGTAACCCGTGATCACCAGGGGTAGTTGACGCGGCATGCACCGTGTACGCGCCGTCACCCCGTCCATGCCGCGGCTCGCCGCCGCCTCCCTGGTCGGCACAGCGATCGAGTTCTACGACTTCTTCGTGTACGGGACCGCGGCGGCCCTCGTTCTGGGGCCGCTGTTCTTCCCGACGTTCTCGCCGCTCGCGGGGACACTGGCGGCGTTCGCCACGTTCGGGGTGGGGTTCGTGGCCCGGCCGCTGGGCTCGGTGCTGTTCGGGCACCTCGGGGACCGGCGCGGGCGGCGGCCGGTGCTCGTCGTCTCCCTGCTGCTGACCGGCGCCTCGACGGTCGCGGTCGGCTGTGTGCCGTCCTACGGCGCCATCGGCACGGCCGCGCCCGTGCTGCTGCTCGTGCTGCGCTTCCTGCAGGGGCTGGGGCTCGGCGGGGAGTGGGGCGGGGCGGTCCTGCTGACCGCCGAACACGCTCCCGCCCAGCGGCGTGCCCTGTGGGCGAGTTTCCCCCAGGTGGGGCCGGCGCTCGGGTTCGTCCTGGCCAACGGGGTGATGCTCGCACTGTCGGCGGCCCTGTCCGACGCGGAGTTCGCGCGCTGGGGCTGGCGCGTGCCGTTCTGGGCGGCCGGCGTGCTGGCGCTGGCCGGGCTGTGGCTGCGTTCGTCCCTCGCGGAGAGCCCCCGGTTCCTGGAGATCGACGACCACGCGCGCGTACCGCTCGTCGAGGTCGTGCGGCACCACGGGCGGCTGGTGCTGCTGACGGCCGGGGCGCTGGCGGTCGGCTACGCGGTGTTCTACGCGGTGACGACCTGGTCGCTGGCGTATGCGACGGAACGGCTCGGCGTGAGCCGCACGGTCATGCTGGTGTGCGTCATGGGCGCGGTGGTCGTGAAGGGCGCGCTCACGCCCGTCGTGGCGCTGTTCGGCGACCGGTACGGGCGTCGGCCGATGTGTCTGACGGGGTGCACGGCCTGTGCCCTGTGGATGCTGCCGATGGTGGCGCTGCTGTCGACCGGCGAGCCGCTGCTGATGTTCCTCGCCATCCTGGGTGCCCTGCTCGGCTTCGTCGTCATGTTCGCGGTGATCGCCGCCTACCTGCCCGAGCTGTACGAGCCCCGGGTGCGCTGCACGGGCGCCGCCGTGGGCTACAACCTCGGCGGTGTCCTCGGCGGCGCCCTCACCCCGATCGTGGCCACGGCACTCGCCGAGCGGGGCGGACGGGTCCCGTGGGGCGTCGGCGTGTATCTGACGTGCATCGCCTTGATCAGCCTGGTGTGTTTCGCGCTGCTGCCGGAGACGCGCCCGGTGCCCGTGCCGGCCGCGGAGCCGGCCGCGGAGCCGGCCGGGGGCTGAAAGGACGCGCAGGCTGACGCGCTCGGCGCGACCGGCGGCTACGGGTTGATCGCCAGTTCCAGGTAGGCCGCGAACAGCACCAGGTGGACGCCGCCCTGCAGCGGTGTGGCCCGGCCCGGCACCACGGTCAGGGAGCTGACCACCACGGTCAGCGCGAGCAGCAGCATGTGGGTGGAGCCGAGGCCGAGGACGAGCGGTCCGGACAGCCACACGGAGGCGAGCGCGACGGCCGGAATGGTCAGGCCGATGCTGGCCATCGCGGAGCCCAGCGCGAGGTTGAGGCTGGTCTGCACGCGGTCACGGCGGGCGGAGCGCAGCGCGGCGATCGTCTCGGGCAGCAGGACGAGCAAGGCGATGATCACACCGACGACGGCATGGTGCAGACCCGCCGCGGCCACGCCCGACTCGATCGTGGGCGACACGCCTTTGGCCAGGCCGACCACACCGATCAGGGCGAGTGCGAGCAGGCCGAGGCTGGTCCAGGCGGCACGCGCGGACGGCGGCTGGGCGTGATCGTCGACGGTGATGACCTCGCCCTGCCGGGTGATGGGCAGGAAGTAGTCGCGGTGGCGCACGGTCTGGGTGGCCACGAACAACGCGTACAGGACCAGTGAGGACAGCGCGGCGAAGGTCAGCTGGACGGTGGAGAACTCCGGCCCGGGCTTGCTCGTGGTGAACGTCGGCAGCACCAGGCTGAGGGTGGCCAGCGTCGCCACGGTCGCCAGCGCCGCGCCGGTGCCCTCGGGGTTGAAGACCGCCGTGCCGTGCCGCAGGGAGGCGACCAGCAGGCAGATCCCGACGACACCGTTGCAGGTGATCATCACGGCGGCGAAGACGGTGTCCCGGGCCAGGGTGGAACTCTTGTCGCCGCCGTCGGCCATGAGGGTGACGATGAGGGCCACTTCGATGACCGTGACGGCGATGGCGAGCACCAGGGAGCCGAAGGGCTCGCCGACCCGGTGGGCGATCACCTCGGCGTGGTGTACCGCCGCCAGGACGGAACCGGCGAGTACGACGGTCACCAGGCCGACGATCACGCCGGGCAGGTGCCGGCCCCAGGTGAGGACCAGCAGGACGACCGCGAGCACCGGCACGAGCATCGTCCATGAACGGGTGAGCGACCGGAGCCGAGTGATCATGCGGCGATGGTCGCAGAGGCCTACAGGGTTCGCATTCCGTTCTTTCCGGATACCTCTCATCCTTTCCGGTGCGGGACCCGGTGCCAGTGGGACCGGGTCCCGCGTCGGGTCCCGCGTCGGGACGGAGCCTCGCTAGGGGCTGTCCGAACGGCGGGCGCCCGCGACGTCACCCCTGGACATCGACGCTGTCCTTCCGGGCGTGCTCCGCCTCGACGGCGGCCTGCTTCCGGGAGGCCAGCAGGCTGGTGACCGTGGTGATGGCGAGGACCGCGCAGATCACGCCGAGGGAGACCGGGATGCTGATCTCGGGCACGTGGACACCGGACTCGTGCAGGGCGTGCAGCACCAGCTTCACGCCGATGAAGCCGAGGATGATCGACAGTCCGTACGAGAGGTGGACCAGCTTCCTGAGCAGCCCGCCGATGAGGAAGTACAGCTGGCGCAGCCCCATCAAGGCGAAGGCGTTGGCGGTGAAGACGATGTACGGGTCCTGGGTCAGCCCGAAGATCGCGGGGATGGAGTCCAGGGCGAACAGCACGTCCGTGGTGCCGATGGCGAGCATCACGACCAGCATCGGGGTCATGACGCGCTTGCCGTTCTGCTGGATCCACAGCTTGGTGCCGTGGTAGCGGTCGGCCACGCCGAACCTGCGCTCCGCCGCCTTCAGCAGTTTGTTCTCCTCGTACTCCTCGTCTTCCTTATCCGCACGGGCCTCCTGGACGAGCTTCCAGGCGGTCCAGATCAGGAAGGCCCCGAAGAGGTAGAACACCCAGGAGAAGCTGGCGATGATGGCGGCCCCGGCGGCGATGAAGACGGCCCGCAGGACCAGGGCTATGAGGACGCCGACGAGCAGGACGCGCTGCTGGTACTGGGTGGGCACCGCGAACTTCGCCATGATCAGGACGAAGACGAAGAGGTTGTCGACACTCAGTGACTTCTCGGTGATGAAGCCCGCGAAGAACTCGCCGGCCGGCTGTCCACCGCCGAAGACGAGGAGGCCGAGTCCGAAGAGGCCGGCCAGGGCGACCCAGACGACCGTCCAGACACCCGCTTCCTTGATCGACACCTCATGCGGCTTGCGACCGATGAAGAAGTCGACTGCGATCAGGGCGGCGAGGCCCACGATGGTGAGGACCCACAGGCCCATGGAGACTTCCACTGCACCTCCGGCATGACGAGACGGCAAACACATCAGCGTTGTCGCTGCCGGAGGTCTCTTCCACCCGCGATGGGCCGACGCCCCGGGACCGGAACCGGTCCGTACTGACGGGTGCGCCGCAGTCAGGGAGTACTCCCCTCCGTACGGAAAACAGTACCCCAATCACCAAGGAAAGGTAAAGCGAAAAGTAAAAGAATGCCCAAGTTGGCAGGTCGGAGCGGCTTTACCACCGCTTGGCACGGGCTTGGGCCACCTCGGTGAGCACCTCCTGCAGGATCCGGCTGCCATGCGGGGCCAGCGAGGGCTCGTACGTCCAGGCGTGACCGACCCACGGGTCGGCGAGGTGGTCGTCGGGCAGCGGGGTGAGTCGCAGCAGCGAACGCCACAGCGGATCGAGCAGGGGGCCGTGGGCGGCGGTGTCCCGTCGGTCGGCGACCAAGAGAGGTGTACGCCGACGGCCGGCCCCTCGTCGGCGAGATAGCGCAGCCGGGCCATTGACCGGTCGTCGAAGCCGTGCGGGAAGTCGTTGACGATCAGGAGTTGCCGGGCGGTGTCGACGTCGGCCGGCAGCGACTCGGCCACGCCGCCGCGCACCGCCATCTGTGCCAGATCGACCCGCCGCGTGAACCGCTCCAGCGTCTGCGCGGCCCCCGCCGCCCCCGCCGCGGGCGGCGCCGCGAGGACTCCGGTCTCCGTCAGCGGCAGCAGTGCCCGGGTGCCGGCCCCGGTGGGGTCGATGATCTGCACGGCGAACGCCCCGGGCGGGTGGACGGCGAGCAGGCGTGCCGCGAGGGCGACCGCCGCCGCCATGGCCCGCTCCCGTGGCTCGGCGGGGCCCGGTACCCGCTCGTCGGCCGCCCGTGCCGGACCGCTGTCGATCCACAGACCTCGTTCCAACGGCATCCTGACCAGCAGAGGGATGCGCAGCGGCGCGCTCTCGGGGAGGTGGAGGTCGCCGAGCCGCAGGGCCATCGGCGGTTCGGCGGGGACGCGGTAGGTGCGCCAGACGGGGCTGTCCCAGCGGGCGTAGGCGGGTGGGAGCGCCGGTTCGACCACCTCGGCCTCGGCGGTGAGCTGGGCCAGGTCCCGGTCGAGGGCCGCGCGCGCCTGTTCGGCCAGGAGGGTCCGGCGGGCGTGGGCCGTCTCCCGGGCCGCTTCGCCCGCCGGGCCGAGCCGCTGCCGTGGATCGGCCAGTGCCTGGTCCAGCTCCTTCTCCAGGCGGGAGTCGGCGAATTCGACGGCACCGCGGTAGGCGGCCGTGGTGCGGGCCAGGTCCTCGAACATCCCCCAGACCTGGTTGTACAGCCGCTCCTCCATCGACCAGCCCACGGCGTCTCCGGCAACGGGCGGCGCGGGCTGCACGTCCGCGGCCGACGGGGGCGGGGAGGGGACGCTGTGGGTGCGGTGGGGATGCGTGTAGTCGACCGGGCCTCCGGGACGCCGGGCAGCGGGGTCGCCGGCGTTCGCCGGGCCGTACGGCCGGGGCGGCTGCGCCGGCCGGGAGGTGGAGGTGGCTCGGGAGGCGGACGCGGTGGAGCGCGGGTCGGAACGGGCCGTCGGCACGGTCGTCGCGCCGGGCAGGCTGGGGGTCGCCGCCTGCTGGATGAACACGGCGAGGTCGGCGGCGTCGCTCAGACCCTTGTCGGCGAGGAGTGCGGGGAGACCGCCCGCGTACCCCTGGCCCATGGCCCGGACTTTCCAGGCGCCCTGTCTGCGGTACAGCTCCAGGGTGACGACGGCCGTCTCGGCGTCCAGACCGGTGACGGTGTAGGAGACGAGTTCGGTGCCGTCCAGGCCGCTGACCGTGGTGTGCGGGGCCGGGACGGCCCCGAAGTGGGGCGGGACCGCGCTGCCGGCGGGCAGGGCAAGGAACACGTCGACACGGTGTACGGCCTCGGGCAGGGCGGCCAGGTCGACGGCCAGGCGGTGCTCGGCGGCGGCCTGCCCGGGGGCCTCGACACCGGGCGGTGCGGGGGCGCCGGGGTGGGCCAGCCACTGGCGGCCGTGCACCGTCCCGTGTTCGTCACCGAGTGTGGCTCCGGCCAGGACCGGCACCCCGGCCGAGATCCGGATCTCCAGCCGGACCTGGGTCAGAGCGTGGTTCTGCCCCCGCACCAGCTCAGCCGCCATCGCCGTCGCCCCCCTGTGTTGTTCTGCCTTACTGCCGCTTCGGGTGCGAGCGACGGCTCCTTGGCGGACGGCCCGTCCTTGGCGGGCGGTCCGCTCCTAGAGGTGCGCCACGATCGCCGGCATGAGGTCCTGGAAGGTGCGTCCGTTGGCCGGGGCGCCGATGGCGGTCATCGTCCAGCCGGAGCCCGCCCGGTGCACCTTGGCCATGATCTGGGCGGTGTACTCGCCGCCGCCGGCCAGCGTGTAGCGGGCGAGTTCCTGGCCGTTGGTCTCGTCGACGAGTCGGCAGAACGCGTTCTGCACCTCGTGGAAGGTCTGTCCGGTGAAGGAGTTCACCGTGAAGACGATCTGGTCGATGTGGACCGGGACGCGCTGCAGGTCCACCAGGATCGCCTCGTCGTCCCCGCCCTGGCCGGCACCGCCGACGAGGTTGTCGCCGGTGTGGCGCACGGAGCCGTCGTCGCTCACCAGGTGGCGGAAGAAGACCACGTCCTTGGGCTCCGCGCCGGCGAACAGGACCGCCGAGGCGTCCAGGTCGATCTCGCGGGTGCGAGAGCCGAACAGGCCGCGCCGCTTCGCCGCCTGCCAGCCGAGCCCCATGCGGACCGCGGTCAGGGTGGCCCCGTCCTTCTTCTCCAGGCTGATGGCCTGACCCTTGGACAAGTTGACGGACACGACTCAATCCCCTCTCGACGGTCCCCTGTTGCCGCACCGGGCTGTCGCTGTGCACCGCGCGGTTGCTCAGCACCCTACGCAGGGCCGCTGAAAGTGCCGACCCTCGGCTCGCGCTTTGTGTCGGTGTTGCAACACTTGGCGCTTATGCCGAGGTCCGGCACCGGAACGGAGGTTCAGGCGATGCCTGCCTCCCGCATCTGACGCAGCTCCTTCTTCATCTCGGAGACCTCGTCGCGCAGCCGGGCCGCGATCTCGAACTGCAGCTCCGCGGCGGCGGCGCGCATGCGTTCGGTCATCTCCTCGATCTGCTCGGCCAGTTCGGCCGCCGGACGGTCCGTGGGCACGGCCTTGCCCTTGGCCGCCTTGCCGGCCTTCGCGCCCTTGGCCGCCTTGTCGCCGAGCGCCGGGACGGGTGCCTTCGCGGCCTTGCCGTCCTTCGTCTTGCGGTACCCGGAGCCGAGGAGCTGTTCGGTGTCGATCTCCTCGCGGGCGATCTGCGCGACGATGTCGTTGATCTTCTTGCGCAGGGGCTGGGGGTCGATGCCGTTCGCCTTGTTGTAGGCGACCTGCTTCTCCCGGCGGCGGTTGGTCTCCTCGATGGCCTTCTCCATCGCCGGGGTGATCTTGTCGGCGTACATGTGGACCTGGCCGGAGACGTTGCGCGCCGCGCGGCCGATGGTCTGGATCAGCGAGGTACCCGAACGGAGGAAGCCCTCCTTGTCGGCGTCGAGGATCGCCACCAGGGACACCTCGGGCAGGTCGAGGCCCTCACGGAGGAGGTTGATGCCGACCAGGACGTCGTACTCACCGGAGCGCAGCTCGCGCAGCAGCTCGACGCGGCGCAGGGTGTCGACGTCGCTGTGCAGGTAGCGGACCTGGATGCCGAGTTCCAGGAAGTAGTCGGTGAGGTCCTCGGCCATCTTCTTGGTCAGGGTGGTGACGAGGACCCGCTCGTCCTTCTCGGTGCGCTTGCGGATCTCGTGCACCAGGTCGTCGATCTGGCCCTCGGTGGGCTTGACCACGACCTCCGGGTCGACCAGGCCGGTCGGGCGGATGATCTGCTCGACGACGCCGTCCGAGCGGGACAGCTCGTAGGTGCCCGGGGTGGCCGACAGGTAGACGGTCTGCCCGATGCGCTCCTGGAACTCCTCCCACTTCAGGGGGCGGTTGTCCAGGGCGGAGGGCAGGCGGAAGCCATGGTCCACGAGGGTGCGCTTGCGGGAGGCGTCGCCCTCGTACATCGCGCCGATCTGCGGGACGGTGACGTGCGACTCGTCGATGACGAGCAGGAAGTCGTCCGGGAAGTAGTCCAGCAGCGTGTTGGGCGGGGAGCCGGGCAGACGGCCGTCGAAGTGCATCGAGTAGTTCTCGACACCGGAGCAGGTGCCGATCTGGCGGAGCATCTCGATGTCGTACGTGGTGCGCATCCGCAGCCGCTGGGCCTCCAGGAGCTTGCCCTGCTTCTCCAGCTCGGCCAGCCGCTCCCCCAGCTCCTTCTCGATGTCGTTGACGGCCCGCTCCATGCGCTCGGGGCCGGCGACGTAGTGGGAGGCGGGGAAGACGTAGAGCTGCTGGTCGTCGCTGATGATCTCGCCGGTGATCGGGTGGAGCGTGGAGAGCGCCTCGATCTCGTCGCCGAACATCTCGATGCGGACGGCCAGCTCCTCGTAGACCGGGAAGATCTCGATGGTGTCGCCGCGGACCCGGAAGGTGCCGCGGCTGAAGGCCATGTCGTTGCGCGTGTACTGGATGTCGACGAAGCGGCGCAGCAGCTCGTCGCGGTCGATCTCGTCGCCGACCCTCAGGGGCACCATCCGGTCCACGTACTCCTGCGGGGTACCGAGGCCGTAGATGCAGGACACCGAGGCCACCACGATGACGTCGCGGCGGGTGAGCAGCGAGTTCGTCGCCGAGTGACGCAGGCGCTCGACCTCCTCGTTGATCGAGGAGTCCTTCTCGATGTAGGTGTCCGACTGCGGGACGTAGGCCTCGGGCTGGTAGTAGTCGTAGTACGAGACGAAGTACTCGACCGCGTTGTTCGGCAGCAGCTCGCGGAACTCGTTGGCCAGCTGCGCGGCCAGCGTCTTGTTCGGCGCCATCACGAGGGTGGGGCGCTGGAGCTTCTCGATCATCCACGCGGTGGTGGCGGACTTGCCGGTGCCGGTCGCGCCCAGGAGGACGACGTCCTTCTCACCGGCCTCGATGCGCTTGGCCAGCTCGACGATGGCCGCCGGCTGGTCGCCGCTGGGCTGGTAGGGGCTGACGACCTCGAAGGGCGCCACCGTGCGTTCGATGTGGGAAACGGGCCGCATGACATCCACCGTACGACCCCGCACTGACAACCGGTCCCGATCAGCGGTTCTGCGGGGTGCGGGAGTGGTGGTGCTCGGTCCGGCGGGCCGGCTGGCGGCCCTCGTGGAGGGCGGGGCGGCGGTCGGTGTGCGCGGCGACGGCGGCGGCCGGGACACCCGGTTTGTGCTCGGCGGGCGTCTGCCGGGGCCGGCCCATGATCATGAGCGGGTCGAAGATCACGACGACGCCGGCGAGGAGCAGGAAGGCGAGCGGGCCGATCAGCATCGGGGCGAGCACCGACGCCGCGGGTCCGCTCCCGCTGCTGTGGGCGGTTCCGTCGAGGTGGACGCCGAGGGCGGCCATGCCGGTGTAGTGCATGCCGCTGACCGCGAGCCCCATGACGAGGCTCGCTCCCACGCTCCACAGGAAGCCCCGCACCTGTCCGGCGGCCCACAGGGCCGCGGTGGCGGCGACGACCGCTATGACGACGGAGGCCGCGACGGTGAGCGTGTTGTAGGTGAACCGCCCGTGGAAGCGGACGCCGGCCATTCCGAGGTAGTGCATGGAGGCGACGCCCAGACCGGTGATCGTGCCGCCGGTGAACAGGGGGGTGCCGGTTGCGCCCCGGTGGCCGACGATGAAGATCCCGACGCCGACCATGACGATGGCGAGGCCGAGGCTCGCGTAGGTGATCGGCTTGTCGTAGTGGATCGGTGTCTCCTCGATGGTGAAGCCCATCATGGCGACGAAGTGCATGGTCCAGATGCCGGAGCCGATCGCCGCCGAGCCGAGGGCCAGCCAGGCGGGCCGCCAGGAGTGCGTGACCAGCAGAGACCGTGTGGTGCAGCGCAGGCCGAGGGCGCCGCCCAGGCACGCCATCAGGTAGGCCACCAACGGGGTCACGGCCCCGTAGCTGAATCCGTCGACCGTGCCTTGCATCCGCGGCTGCCCTTCCGCCTTCTTGCGTCCCGGAATACCTGAATATGCCCCCGTCCCAGGACCGCGCGGGCGGTCAGGGTTGTCGCAGAGAGTATGACCCCCACCGGAATGGTCGAACGATTTTCCGGCAAAGAAACACGGCCTTGCCGCAGTTGTGCGGCACCGGTGAGCAGACATGGACAGCACCATTCAATCTGTGGTCATCGTGCGCCCGGGTGCCGTTGACCCTCTGCTGTCAGTCTGGTGCTGCCGGTGTTCGCTCGATGCGAGGAGGATGCATGTACGCGCGCGTAGTCGCCGCCACCGTCGCCGCGGCCCTGGGAACGGCGGCGGCTCTGCTGAGCCCCACCTCCGACGCCCGGGCGCACGAGATCCGGGTGCCCACGGTGATCGCCCACCGGGGCGCCTCCGCCTACGCACCGGAGAACACGCTGGCCGCCATCGACAAGGCCGCCGAGCTGGGCTTCTCCTGGGTCGAGAACGACGTCCAGCGCACCAAGGACGGCGAGCTGGTCGTCCTGCACGACGACAGCCTGCAGCGCACCACGGACGTCGAGGAGGTCTTCCCCGGCCGGGCACCCTGGAAGGTGCGGGACTTCACCGCCGCCGAGATCGCCCGGCTGGACGCCGGCAGCTGGTTCTCCCCCGCCTACGCGGGCGCGCGCGTGCCGACGCTGGAGCAGTACATGCGCCGGGTCGAGCACAACCACGAGAAGCTGCTCCTGGAGATCAAAAACCCCGAGCTGTACCCGGGCATCGAGCAGCAGACGCTGAAGCTGCTCGGCAACGAGGGCTGGCTGGACCACCGGCACCAGGGACGGCTGATCGTGCAGAGCTTCAGCGCCGACAGCGTGCGGACCGTGCACGAGCTGAAGCCCTCGGTGATCACCGGTTACCTCGGCACCCCCACCATGGCGCAGCTGCACCGGTTCGCGCGCTTCTCCGATCTGGTCAACCCCTCGTACGGGTCGCTGTCCCGCCGGTACGTCACGGCCGTGCACGCCTTCGACGGGCCGCACGGCAGGCCGCTCGGAGTGTTCGCCTGGACGGTGGACGACGCGGCCAGCGCCCGTGAAGCGGCCGGCTACGGGGTCGACGGGCTGATCTCCAACCAGCCCGACGTGGTGCGGGCGGCGCTGGGTGAGCACTGAGCCCGGCGGGCGTTGTCAGTGGCGGGTCGTACCGTGGGCGCATGGACATCCAGGGGCAGGATGAGCAGCGGGTGGTGTGGACCGTCGTGGGGACGGACATCGGCCCGCTGATGCTGGCCGCGACCCGCGACGGCCTGGTCAACGTCGTCTTCCACGCCTCGGACGCGGTGCGCGACCGGGCACTGGAACGGCTGGCCGCCCGGCTCGGCGGCCGGCCCGTGGAGGATCCGGGCTCGCCGTTGCTGGCGGAGCCGATACGCCAGCTGCGGGCGTACTTCGCGGGTGAACGGCACGACTTCGACCTGCCGCTGGACTGGTCGCTGATCTCCGGGTTCAACCGGCAGGTCCTGCGCGAACTGGCCTCGGGTGTGCCGTACGGCACCGTGGTGGGGTACGGCGATCTGGCCGGGCGGGTCGGGCAGCCCGGAGGGGCGCAGGCGGTCGGGGCGGCGATGGGGGCGAATCCGCTGCCGGTGGTCGTGCCGTGCCATCGGGTGGTGGAGAGCGGCGGCGGCATCGGCGGCTTCGGGGGCGGGCTGGAAACCAAGCGGAAGCTGCTCGCCCTGGAGGGCGTGCTGCCCGAGCCGCTGTTCTGACCGGCCCGGGACACGGCTAGTCGTCGTAGTGCCGGGCCTCGAAGACGTTGCCGTCGGGGTCGCGGAAGTAGAAGCTGCGCGTGGCGTCGCCGCGGGCGCCGGAGAGGCCGTGGTCGATGTCCGAGACCGGGACGCCGCGGTCCCGCAAGCGGGCGCGCAGGGCGTCGAAGGCGTCGGCCGGCAGGGACAGGCAGAGGTGATTGACCGGGTGGCCCGCGCTGTCGGCGGAGCCGGGCAGCATCTTCATGCGTTCGACGAGGGTGTGCGGGGCGAGGTCGAGGATGGTCTCCTCGTTGACGCGTACGGAGGGGAAGGACACTTTGCCCTGCACGAACTCGTCGACCCTTATCGGCTCCAGTCCTACGGCCGTCTCGTAGAAGGCGGCCGCGGCCACCGGGTCGGCCACCCAGAGGACGACGTGGTCGAGGCGCGTGGTGTTGTTCGTCATGTGACCCAGGCTGGTGGCCGCCGCCACGGGCCACAAGCGTTTAGCCGTGGCCGGCGCCCGCCAGAGATGAGGAAGGACCGACGGACAGGAGGCGGGCACGTGGTGCTGGTGGTGTCGGAAGAAGTCCGCGAGGCGATCGACGCTCGACGGCCGGTGGTGGCCCTGGAGTCCACGATCATCGCGCACGGCCTGCCCCGACCGCGCAACCTGCAGGTGGCGCTGGAGCTGGAGGAGGCGGTCCGGCGGGAGGGTGCCGTACCGGCGACCGTCGCCGTGCTCGACGGGCGGCCCCGGGTCGGTCTGGACAAGCAGCAGCTGGAGCGGGTCGCGAACGAGGACGGCATCCGCAAGCTGGGCCATCGTGATCTGCCGCTCGCGGTGGCGGCTGGGGCGAGCGGGGCGACCACCGTGTCGGCGACGGCGCAGCTGGCCGCGCTGGCCGGGGTCCGGGTGTTCGCCACCGGCGGCCTGGGCGGTGTGCACCGGGAGTGGACGGTGACCCAGGACGAGTCGGCCGACCTGGGGCTGCTGGCGCGCACCCGGGTCACGGTGGTGTGCGCCGGCGTGAAGTCGATCCTGGACGTCCCGGCGACGCTGCAGCGGCTGGAGACGCTGGGTGTGGCCGTCGCCGGATACGGCACGGACCGGTTCCCCGGCTTCTACCTGTCGGACTCGGGGCATCCGGTCGACTGGCGGCTGGACACCCCGGAGCAGGTCGCCGCCGTGATGCGCGCCCAGGACGCGCTGGAAGCGCCCGAGTCGGCTCTGATCGTCGCCAACCCCGTCCCGGAGGCGGAACAACTCGATCCCGAGCTGCACGCGCGCGTGCTCGCCGACGCGCTGCGTGCCTGCGGGGAACAGGGGGTCACCGGGCAGGCGGTGACTCCGTTCCTGCTGGACTACCTGGTCCGCCACACCGACGGTGCCTCGCTGAGCGCCAACCTGGCGGCGGTGCGCGGCAACGTACGGCTCGCGGCACGGATCGCCACGTCATGGGGCAGGGGGTGACCGCGGGCCGGAACGGAGCGCTGCTGGTCGTCGGGGACGTGGTCACGGACGTGGTCGCCCGGCACCGGGGGCCGCTCGCGGCCGGCACCGACACGGCCGCGGTGATCCGGACGCTGCCGGGCGGCGCGGGCGCCAACGTGGCCTGCTGGGCCGCCCACGCGGGCTGCGCGGACGTACGGCTGCTGGGCCGGGTGGGCGCGGACGCCGCCGCGTGGCACGAGCGGGAGCTGGTCGCGGCCGGGGTGCGGCCCTCGCTCGTGGTGGACGCGCAGGCGGCGACGGGCACGGTGATCTGCCTCGTCGACGCGGGTGCGGCGGCCGAGCGGACTTTTCTGACGGACAGCGGGGCCTCCCTGCGGCTGAGTCCCGCCGACTGGTCGGACACGCTGCTCGACGGGGCGGCCCGGCTGCACCTGTCGGGTTATCTGCTGTTCACGGAGGCCAGCCGGGCGCTCGCCGAGACGGCGCTCACGGCGGCACGCGCGCGGGGTGTGCCGGTCAGCCTGGACCCGGCCTCGGCCGGCTTCCTGATCGAGTTGGGGGTGGACCGTTTCCTGGCGTTCGCGGAGGGGCTTGACGTGCTGCTGCCCAGCCGCGACGAGGCCTGTCTGCTGACCGGGCTGCCGGATCCGGCGGACGCGGCGGCCAAGCTGAGCCGGCTCGTGCCGCTGGTGGTGGCCAAGGCGGGTGCGGACGGGGCGCTGGTGGCCCGTTCCGGAGCCGTGGTGGCGCGGGTCCCGGCCGTACCGGCGGCCCCCCGGGACACCACGGGCGCGGGTGACGCCTTCACCGGCGCGTTCCTCGCCGCCCTGCTGGCGGGCGCGGGCCCGGAGGAGGCGGCGGCACACGGGTGCCGGGCGGGCGCGGAGGCGGTACGGCGGGTGGGGGGCAGACCGCCACCTTTGACGAGCGGGGGTTAGGGGCGCGTCCCGGGCCCAGGCGGCTGCCCGCCGCTGAAGCGTCGGCCGACGGCGGCTTGTGCGGTGCAGGTCGGCAGTCGGCAGTCGGCAGTCGGCAGTCGGCAGTCGGCAGTCGGCAGTCGGCTGACGGTCTCAGCTGGCCGCTCACCGCTGCCTCTTCCTCCCCCTCCGCTACCCGCTACCCGCTACCCGCAGCCCGCAGCCCGCAGCCCGCAGCCCGCAGCCCGCAGCCCGCAGCCCGCAGCCCGCAGCCCGCAGCCCGCAGCCCGCAGCAAGGACCCTGCACGCCGCAGGGCCCCGGCGCCGCCGGCTACTCCTTGCGGTCCCACGCCGAGATCATCGGTGCGGTGGTCAGGTCCATCGTGCCCGCCTCCACATTGGCCAGGTGCTGGTCGATCTCCGCGTCGGTGGCCAGGCCGGCGGCGACGAGCCGGTCACGGACCTGACGGACCGTCGCCGCCTCCAGCACGGTGCAGGCGGGTGAGGTCACGGGGAAGTGCGCGTCGGCCTCGACGTCGCGCAGGCCGGCCTCGCGGAGCAGCCGCGGGAGTTTCCGGCCGTAGGAGAGATCGGCGCCGCGGTCGGCGAGGAGCTTGCGGAAGCCCTGGCGCAGCCGGTTGGCGAGCCGCTGCTCGGGGCCGTACTCGTCGGGGCAGGTCAGGGGCTGGAGGGCGGGGTCGGCGTCCTCGATCAGCAGTCGGCCGCCCGGGCGCAGGGCCTTGACTCGCAGTGCCCGTTCCCGGTCGGGTACGTGGACGAGCACCAGCCGGGCGTGGACCAGGTCGAAGCCTTCGCCCGGCGGCTCCTCGGCGCCCGTGGACGCGGACCTCCACCGGCGGGCGGGCCACGGCGGTGAGCCGGGAGGTGTCGATGTCGGTGGCGACGACCTGACCGGAGGGCCCCGCCTTCTCGGCGAGCCAGGACACGACGGAGGTCCCGCCGGCGCCGACTTCCCAGCAGCGCCGGCCGGGACCGATGCCGAGTCCTTCGAAGTGCCGGAAGGTCGTGGGGTCGAAGAGCGCGGTGAAGGCGTCGAAGCGTTCGCCCGCCTCGGTCTGCCCGTTGTCCAGGAGGTACCCGTCCGAGCGCGTCGTGCCCCGATCATCCCAGTCAGCCGGCTCCCGTGGCCCGGTCGCCCCGTCGTCCACAGGCGGGAACAAAGCGGAACTCCCTGTTCACACAGGCTTGCCCGCGCTTTGCCCGGGCCTGGCAGACTTGCCGGGCAAGGCGCGAAAGCGTTGAGCGAGGAGATCCACGCGAGGAGATCCAGATGTCGATGGCAGGGAATCTGCGGAAGGTCACGGGGCTGGGCAGGGTCGGCGGCCTGCGCAAGGTGGCGCGGCTGGCCCGGCGCCGGCCGCGCGTGGACCTGAGCCATCCTGCCAGGTCACCGCTGGGCTCTTCGGTGGTCAACTGCGTGACGTATCAGGACGGCGTGCGCGTGCCGGGGTGTGCCGACCTGGTGGATGCCGTGCGGCTGGTGCGCAAGACCGGCGAGGGCTTCGTCTGGCTCGGGCTGCACGAGCCGACGGACCGTGAGTTCGCAGGCGTCGCCGAGCTGTTCGACCTGCATCCGCTGGCGGTGGAGGACGCGGTCGAGGCGCATCAGCGGCCGAAGCTGGAGCACTACGGGGACACGCTCTTCGCGGTGTTCAAGACCGTCTGCTACGTGGAGCACGAGCAGTTGACAGCGACCAGCGAGGTGGTGGACACCGGCGAGATCATGGTGTTCGTCGGCTCGGACTTCGTGATCACGGTGCGGCACGGCCGGCACGGCTCGCTGGGCCCGCTGCGCGAGGAACTGGAGTCGGACCCGCAGCAGCTCGCCAAGGGGCCGGCGGCGGTGCTGCACGCGATCGCGGACCATGTGGTCGACGACTATCTGAGCGTCACGGACGCGCTGCAGGCCGACATCGACCTGGTGGAGACGGACGTGTTCTCGGAGAACGGCGCACGTCTGGACCCGGGCCGCATCTACCAGATGAAGCGTGAACTGCTGGAGTTGAAACGGGCGGTGGTGCCGCTGGGCCGCCCGGTGGAGGACCTGGCCACCCGGCCGATACGGGTGGTCGCCCCGGAGATACAGGCGTACTTCCGGGATGTGCTCGACCATCTGATCCGGGCCAAGGAACAGATCGCCGCGTTCGACGAGCTGCTCAACTCCATCCTGCAGGCACATCTCGCGCAGGTGACCGTCGCGCAGAACGAGGACATGCGGAAGATCACGGCCTGGGCCGCGGTGATCGCCGTGCCGACGATGGTGTGCGGGGTGTACGGCATGAACTTCGACCACATGCCGGAGTTGCACTGGTCGTTCGGGTACCCGCTGGTCATGGCCGTGATGGCGACGGCGTGTCTGGTGTTGTACCGGGGCTTCAGGCGCAACGGCTGGCTCTGAGCGACGGGGCTGCGGGGGCACCGGTTCCCGGCAGCCGTGCGGCGTCGGCGGTGTGCCCGTCAGGCCGAGAAGGACACGACCTTCTGCGGGACGATCCTGACGATCACGCGGACCTCGTCGTCGTTCTCGGCCGGCGGGTCGATGCCGAGGTACTTGTGGGACAGCTCGTGCGGAAGTCGCTTGCCCTCGTCCGGCAGGATCTCGGCGACGCCCCGGATCTCGGCCGAGTGGTAGGGGTTCGCCAGGTCGAACACGGAGAGGCTGACGCGCGGGTCGCGGCGGAGGTTGCGCACCTTCTGGCGGTGGTCGACGGACGAGAAGAGCACGCTGTCGCCCTCGCGTTTGATCCAGACCACGGAGTTCCGCGGAGCGCCGTCGGGGCCGAGCGTGGCGACGCTGGCGAAGTTCCTGCCGTCCAGCAGGGCACGGAGGGAGTCGTCGAAAGTGACGGAAGTGGCTGGTGAGGTCGTCATGACAACCACTCTAGTTATATGCACGCGCATGTAAAGGGGTTTGGCTGAATCGCCCGGCCGGATGTACGGACGGCCGCATGCGGATCAGCCGCTCCAGGCGGGGTGGCGCGGGTCGTCGGCGCGCACCAGGACGTCCGCCGTGCCGGCCGGGTCGGTCTCGGCCTCGTAGCGCTCGAAGGCGGGCAGGGTCCAGTGGTCGGCCTCGGGGGTGCGGCGTCGAAGGGCGCCCGGGGAGAGAAGGAGGTGCACGGTCAGGTCGAAGGGGAACCAGTGGCGCAGCAGGAGGGGGCCGTGGAGCAACAGGATTGCGCCGCGCGGCAGTTGGATGTAGGGGCTACGGGTGGCCCGGTCCGTGGCCGGATCCCACAGGTCGGGCAGGACCCGCCCGTTGCCTCCGGGGTCGAGTGGGCCGAAGACCTCGCGCCACAGGGCGCCCGTGTCGAACCAACCGCTGTAGTACGACTCCGCGTCCCGCCTCCCGTGCTCCAGGCGGAGCGAGGCGGGGCGCAGGAAGCCCTCGGTGCCCACCACGAGGGAGGGCCGGCCGCGTACCCGCAGCGCCTCCCCGACACGCTCGGCGAGGTCGCCGGGTCGGGCGGCCGGGGCACCGTCGAAGCCGACGCGCGGCCAGGCCCCTCCATCGGCCGTCACCGCACCGGCCAGCCGGTCGGCAAGTCGCTCGGCGAGCCGGTCCCAGGTGATCGCTTCGAGTCGCACGGGCCCCATGATGCCGGGTGGCCGGGCAGAGCGGCGGGGGTGCCCACGTGGGAGACGGCAGATGGGGTGAGCCCTGAGAGAGGGAAAGGACGGTCCCGGGCCAGCCGAGGTGGTCGGCCCTGCGGCGGACCGTGAGCAGCGCGGGGGGTGGGCTTCGCTCCGGGCGCGGCTTCCGGGAGGAATCGGGAGGAGCCCGGGAGGAGAAGGGTGGGTGACAGCGGACGAGGACAAGCAGTGGCGGCGTGGGAGGCCGGGGCGGTGACGGGGAAAGTACCGCGTATGGCGCTTCCCGCAACTCCCCGTTTCCCCGGCCGGCTTGTCGTCGTCCAGGCGCTGAAGCGCAAGCGGTGCGCCCGCTGCCGGCGGGGTCCGCTGTCGCTGCTGGTGCTGACGGACGGGGCACCGTGGTGTCTGGTCTGTGCCGATCTCGGGCACCTGGTGTTCCTGCCGCGCGGTGACACGGCCCTGACCCGCAGGTCGCGTGAGGAGAGCACGCTGTCGGCGGTGGTGGTGCGGTTCAACCGGCGCAGGAGTCGCTACGAACGTCAGGGCGTGCTCGTGGAGGAGGACGCGCTGGCCCGGGCGGAGGCCCGGTGTCTGGCGGACGCGGAGGCGCGGCGTCGGCGGCGGGCGCGGGACGCGCGGCGCAGGGCGGCGGAGGACGAGCGGTTCGTGGCGGCGTTCGCGGCCGAGATCCTGCGGCTGTTCCCTGGTTGTCCGGCCGAGCGGGCCCGGGCGATCGCGGCCCACGCGTCGGTGCGGGGCAGTGGTCGTGTCGGGCGCAGCGCGGCCGGGCGGGCACTGACCGAGGGGGCGGTGATCTCCGCGGTCGTGGCGGGCGTGCGGCATGTGGACACGCCGTACGACCAGCTGCTGATGCGCGGGGTGCCGTGGAACGAGGCTCGGCGTCGGATCGCCCCGGCGGTGGAGCGGGTGCTGCGGGCGTGGCAGGGGGCCGGCGCGGAGGACGCGGGCTGAGCGCGGAGAAAGCGAGGAGGTGCCGAGGGCGAGGAAGTGAGGAGTGCGGTTTCGGGGCATGTGTGGTCGCGGGGCTCGCTCGGTCCCGGCCGGGTTCCGGTGCCGGGCTTTCCCCGGGGGGTGAGGGCCTGACCGAACGGAGCGGAATGGGGGTGCGGGGATGATCGACGGGCCGTTCTTCGTGCTGGTCGTGGTGGGGATCCTGGGGACCGGGCTGGTGGCCGGTGTCTTCTGCGGGTTCTCGACCTTCGTGATGCGGGGGCTCGCGGCGCTGCCGCCCGCGCAGGGGGTAGCGGCGATGAACTCGATCAACGTCGCCGCGGTGCGGCCGGCCTTCATGGCCGTGTTCGCCGGATCGGCGGTGCTGAGTGTGCTGATAGCGGTGGTGACGTTCGTGGTGTGGCCGGACGAGGGGAAGGTGGAGCTGCTGCTGGGCAGCGCGCTGTACCTGGCCGGTTCGTTCGGGCTGACGATCGTCGCGAACGTGCCTCGCAACGACCGGCTGGCCAGGCTCACTCCGGGCGCGCCCGAGGCCGCCGCGTACTGGCCGGCGTACGTGCGCGAGTGGACCTCCTGGAACCACATACGGACCGTCGCCTCGGCCGCGACGGCCCTGCTCTACGTAGTGGCCCTCGCCTGATCCGGTTCGTGGCCCTCACCTGATCCGACCCTGTCCCGACACCCACGGAAGAAAGCGCTGTCCGCCACTCTGCATGGGCGTCGAACGGGACGTATCGTGGCCGAAAGAGTGCCGCCCGATGACGCACGGCCCTTCGTACACCCGGTGCCTCCGGTGCCCGTACGCGAGGAAGACGCCCATGGCCGATCCCAAGGGGTTCATGACCACGCCGCGCCAGGAGTGGCCGCGGCGGCCCGTCGAGCAGCGGGTGCGGGACTGGGACGAGGTGTACGTCCCGGGCGCGCTGCTGCCCATCATCAGCAAGCAGGCCGACCGCTGCATGGACTGCGGCATCCCGTTCTGCCACCAGGCCTGCCCGCTGGGCAATCTCATCCCCGAGTGGAACGACCTGGTGTCCCGGGAGGACTGGCGGACCGCGAGCGACCGGCTGCACGCCACGAACAACTTCCCGGAGTTCACCGGCCGGCTGTGTCCGGCGCCGTGCGAGGCCGGGTGCGTGCTGGCGATCAACCAGCCGGCCGTCACCATCAAGAACGTCGAGTGCGCGATCGCCGACCGGGCGTGGGAGGAGGGGTTCACCCCGCCCCGGCCGCCCGAGCGGCTGTCCGGGAAGACGGTCGCCGTCATCGGCTCGGGGCCCACCGGGCTCGCCGCCGCGCAGCAGCTGACCCGGGCCGGGCACACGGTCGCGGTGTACGAGAAGGACGACCGGATCGGCGGGCTGATGCGGTACGGCATCCCCGAGTTCAAGATGGAGAAGCGGCATCTGGAGCGGCGGATCGAGCAGATGCGCGCCGAGGGGACGAAGTTCCGCACGTCCACGGTGGTCGGCCGGGACGTCCCGGCCGGCGAGCTGCGCACCCGGTACGACGCGGTGGTGATCGCGACGGGAGCGACGGCGTGGCGGGAACTTCCGGTGCCGGGCCGCACGTTGAACGGGATACACCAGGCGATGGAGTATCTGCCGCTGGCCAACCGGGTGTGTGAGGGGGATCTGGAGGTTTCGCCGCTGTCGGCCGCCGGCAAGCACGTGGTGATCGTCGGCGGCGGGGACACCGGGGCGGACTGTCTGGGCACCGCGGTGCGCGAGGGGGCCGCGTCCGTGACCCAGCTGGACATCTACGCACAGCCGGGTGACGAGCGCGACGAGGACACCGAGCCGTGGCCGACGTACCCGAAGATCTACCGGCTGTCGGCCGCGCACGAGGAGGCGCGGGACCTGCGTACGGCACCGGCGGCGGACGCGGACGCGCGGCTGTTCGCGGCGTCCACGCTCCGCTTCACCGGGGACGAGAGGGGGAATGTGCGGTCACTGCATCTGGTGGAGGTCGACCAGCGGCGGATCCCGGTGCCGGGCACCGGGCGGACGATCCCCGCCGACCTGGTGCTGCTCGCCCTCGGGTTCTCCGGACCCGACCAGGAGGACGGGATGATCGAGCAGCTGGGGCTGGCGCTGCAGCCGCGCGGCACGATCGCCCGGGACGACGGTTTCGCGACCAACGTGCCCGGGGTGTTCGCCGCCGGAGACGCGGCGCGCGGGCAGTCGCTCATCGTGTGGGCGATAGCGGAGGGGCGGGCGGTCGCGGCGGCCGTCGACCGCTATCTGACGGGGAGTTCCCGGCTCCCGGCCCCGATAGCGCCGACGGACCGGCCGATGGTGGTCTGACCGGGCGGCACCCCCGGCGCGGCCCGGTCGGCTCCCGCGCGGCGGCGGGCGGTGCGTCAGCGGGTGCGTTCGTCCGTGCCGGCGACCTTCCCCGTGGCCAGGGCCACGCGGTTCCAGGTGTTGATCGTGAGGATCAGCGAGAGGACGTGGGCCAGTTCCCGGTCGTCGAAGTGGGCGGCTGCCTCCGTGTAGACGGCGTCGGGGACGCCGCCGTCGGCGACCAGGGTCACCGCCTCCGTCAGGGCGAGGGCGGCCTGTTCCCTGGGGGTGAAGAAGTGCCGGGCCTCGCGCCAGACGGCGACCATGTGGAGCCGGTCCTCGTTCTCGCCGGCCCTGCGGGCGTCGTTGGTGTGCATGTGCAGGCAGTAGGCGCAGTGGTTGAGATGGGAGGAACGGATCTGGATCAGTTCGACCAGGGCGGGGTCGAGGCCCTCGCGGGCGGCGGCGTCGAAGCCGACGATCGCGCGGAAGACCTTCGGCGCGGCCTTCGCGAAGTCCAGGCGGGTGCGGGAGGCGTCGGCCGCGGCGATCTCCGTGGTGAGGTCGACGGTGGCGGTGGCGGCAGTGGTGTGCGTCGTCATGTGTGCAAACCTAGGGACCCGAAAGACCGGCTGTAGGGTGCATTTCCATGACGGATTCGTGGGTCAATTCCGCGGAGCGGATCGGTGCGGACCTGCATCTGGAGCTGTCGGGACCGGGCGGCCGGCGGGCGGCGCTGACCCGGGCGCTGCGGGAGGCGGTGCGCAGCGGCCGGCTGGCGCCGGGTACCCGGCTGCCGCCGTACCGGTCGCTCGCCGCGGACCTGGGCGTGGCCCGCAACACGGTGGCCGACGCGTACGCGGAGCTGGTCGCGGAGGGCTGGCTGACCGCCCGGCAGGGTTCGGGGACCCGGGTCGCCGAGCGGACGGAGCCGCTGCGCCCCGCCGTACGCACGCCCGTGAAGGCGCCTCCACGCGCGCGTGGGCCACGGCACGATCTGCGGCAGGGCACGCCGGACGCGTCGGCCTTTCCGCGGGCGGCCTGGGCGGCCTCGTACCGCCGGGCGGTGCAGGCGGCGCCGAGCGAGGCGTTCGGGCCGGGCGATCCCGCCGGGCGCCGCGAGCTGCGGGAGACGCTCACGGAGTACCTGGCACGCGCGCGCGGGGTGCGTACCGGGCCGGACCGGATCGTGATCTGCTCGGGCTTCGCGCACGCGCTGCGGCTCCTCTTCGGCCGGGGCACCCGGGAGGGCCCGGCGGCGGGCGGGGTGCTGCGCGGTCCGCTGGGCGTGGAGGCCTACGGTCTCGGCTTCCACCGGGAGCTGCTCGCGGCGGCCGGGGTGCGCACCGTACCGCTGCCGCTGGACGAGCACGGCGCACGGGTGGACGCGCTGGGGCGCGAGCGGGCCGTGCTGCTGACGCCCGCGCACCAGTTCCCGACCGGCGGCCCGCTGCACCCGGAGCGGCGGGCGGCGGTGATCGACTGGGCCCGCGCGCGGGAGGCGGTGGTGCTGGAGGACGACTACGACGGCGAGTTCCGGTACGACCGCCGGCCCGTCGGCGCGCTCCAGGGTCTCGATCCCGAGCGGGTGATCCACATCGGCTCGGTCAGCAAGAGCCTGTCACCGGCGCTGCGGCTGGGCTGGATGGTCCTGCCCGAGCGGTACGTGGAGCCGGTGCTGGCGGTGAAGGGCGAGCGGGAGGGCTGGGCGAGCGTGCTGGACCAGCTCGCGCTCGCGGACTTCGTGAACTGCGGGTCGTACGACCGTCATGTGCGGCGCATGCGGCAGCGGTACCGGCGCCGGCGTGACCGGCTCGTCGCCGCGCTCGCCGCGCAGGCACCGCACATCGAGGTGACGGGCATCGCGGCCGGGCTGCACGCGGTGCTGCGGCTGCCGCCCGGCACGGAGCGGTCCACGGTGAAGGCCGCCGCGTGGCAGGGCATCGCCCTCGACGGACTCGCCGGGTTCCGGCATCCGCGGAGTCCGACGGCGGCCGGCGACGGCCTGGTGGTCGGGTACGCGGCCCCGGCCGAACACGCCTACGGGGCGGCGCTGGAGGCCCTGTGCGAGGTGCTGCCGCCGGAGTGACGCGTACCGGCGGCAGATGCGGAGAGCCGCCCCCGACTACGTCCCGGCTTCTCTCTCGTCGGCTTGCGGGGCCCCACCTGTGATCAACTGCTCAACACCATAAGGAAGTCGCATAGAAACAACACACACCAAGGTCAGGACAGCAGGAAGTCGGCCTCCCCCGCCTTGGCGCCCTCGATGAACGCGGTCATCTCGTCCATGGTGTAGATCAGCGCCGGCCCGTCCGGATCGGTCGACTGGCGTACCGCGATCCGGCCGTCGGCCAGCTTCATCGCCTCCAGGCAGTTCCCGCCGTTGCCGCCGCTCCAGGGCTTGTGCCACCCCTCGCTGCCCAACTCCCGCGCGGGCATGCCGTTGTAGACGCGTCCGCGCGGCTTGATGCGATCCATTCACAGCTCCTTGCGGAGATCCCGGAGGATCTCCTTCGTGCGTTGTGCCGTAGCGGCCTGCGCCGCCATGCGGTCCATGACCTCCAGGTGGGTCGCCACCTCGGTGCGCGCGTCCAGGTAGACGGCACCGGTCAGGTACTCGCTGTAGACCATGTCCGGCAGTTCTGACATGGCAAATCGGAACAGCACGAAGGGCCCGTACGTGCCCGGGTGCGGCCCGTTGGCGAACGGGGCGACCTGGAGGGTCACATGGGGCAGCTTCGTGGCCTCGAGCAACCTGTCGATCTGCGCGCGCATCACCTCCGGTCCGCCGACCGGGCGGCGCAGGGCGGTCTCGTCCATCACCGCCCAGAAGCGGGGCGCGTCGGGACGGGTGAGCAGTTGCTGGCGTTGCATACGCAAGGCGACGTGCCGCTCGATGTCGTCCGGGCTGGTCTGGCCGATGGCCCCGGACTTCAGCACGGCGCGCGCGTAGTCCTCGGTCTGCAGCAGGCCGGGGACGAAGTGCGGTTCGTAGGAGCGGATGAGGGCGGCCGCACCCTCCAGGCTGACGTACATCGAGAACCAGCCCGGCAGGATGTCGTGGAACCGCTGCCACCAGCCGGGCCTGTTCGCCTCCTCGGCCAGCTGGACGAAGACCTCGGCCTCGTCGTCGGGGACGCCGTAGGCCTTCAGCAGCAGTTGCAGGTACGGGATTTTGAGGGAGACCTCGGCCGTCTCCATGCGGCGGACGGTGGCGGGGGCGACGCGGAGCACGCGGGCGGCCTCCTCGCGCTTCAGTCCGGCGCGTTCCCGCAGGTCCAACAGGCGCCGGCCGAGGACCACCTGGCCCACCGTCGGCGCGGACCGCGGTTCGCTCACGCTCCCACCTCCACCGAACGCCTCTCGCCGAGGCTGCTTGCAGAAGCCTCTTGCCCCAAAGATTCCTGACAGCCCTGCGGCGCCATTCGGGTCCGTTCGAAGACCGGGTCGGATCTCCGACGACTCCAATTGGCGCCGCGCGTGGTGCTGTTGCGAGCAGTGTGCCACGGCCTCTGACCGAGTCACACAGCACTCTGCAATTTTCAGAGTGACTCTTGCCAAGTGTCCGCGGCGGGGAGATAGTGGCAGGCGTGATTCCGTCCGCGCCCTTAGGAACAGACGCGGCCGCAGACCCTTCCGGTCTGGGTGCCGCGGCGGGAGCAACCCCCCAGCGGGGCGCTGCCGAGCGCAGGTTCCGCTTCGAGCTGGCCGCACATCCGGGTTCCGTCGCCCAGGCCAGACGCCTGACGCACGCCCGGCTGGCCGGCTGGTCGGTCGGCGCGGACACCTGCGACAACGCGGCTCTGGTCATATCCGAGCTGGTCACCAACGCGATCGTGCACACCGCGAGCAGCCGGGTCGTGTGCGAGTTGCTCGACCACGACGACATGGTGCGCATAGCCGTACACGATCAGGGCTGTGCTCCTGGCGAACCCCACCCGTCCCCGCAGCGAGCCGATGAGGAGCACGGGAGGGGGTTGCTCCTCGTGGACGCGCTGTGCCGGGCCTGGGGTGCCCAGGAGCACGGCCCCGGGCTGTCGGTCTGGGCGGAGCTGCCCCGCCAGGCCGACGCCGCCAAGGACACCGCGGAACCGCGCGGCGACCTGGGCTGGGGTGCCCGGCCCAAGCCGGGCCGCCCGGACGACTCCGACGAGCAGCAGCCGGGTGGGGCGAGCGGACGGGTGCCGGAGCAGGACGGACGGGGCGAGCCGGGGCAGCAGGGGGGATCGGGCCGGCAGGGGCAGGCGGACGCGGAGCACCACCGGCACGTATCCGCCGGTCAGCCGCCGCGCCGGATGCCCGAGCAGCACCGGCACGGGGCGGTGGACGAGCACGGGCACGCCGCCCGTCCGGTGCAGCACCGGCCCACGGCGCACCCGGACCGGCACCGGCCCACCGCGCCCCTGGACCGCATCCCCGAGCGCCCTCTTCCCGGAGAGCGGCCGTGACCGGCGCCGGTCGGGCCGGTGGCGCCCGGGCCGGTCTGGAGCAGTCGCTCGGCCTGAACACGCTGGTACGGCTGCAGCGCCGGCGGCCGGCCCCGGAACCGGACCACCGCCTGTCGCTGCCGGACGGCATGACGGCTCCGCTCGGCTTCGACGCCGTGGCCGTGCCCGATCACCTCGGTCCGCTCGTCGTACCCCGGCTGCCGCGGGTGGGGTGTGTGTACGCCGACGGTTCCCACTGGTGGTGGATCGTTCCGTCGGACTCCGACTACGCCCTGCCCTGGCCGTCCCCGGCCCACTACGCCACCGGCGCCCTGATCTCCGGCACCGCCCGCCTGATCCACCGCCCCGAGGGCTCGGTCCCGTACACCCCGCCGATCCCCCTGTACCTGGCCCTGTGCCGGGTGACGGGGACCGCCCCGGACTGGTCCCAGGCCGTCCCGGCATGACCGAGCCACCCATCACCCGCAGAACAAGACCCCGTACACCCCGCCGGCCCCGCCGCGGAGTCCCAGCCGGCCCGGCGTGACCACCCCGCACCACACGCCATGGACCCGGCGTCCACCCGGACCCGCGCCACGTGACACCAACCGCCCCAACCGGTCCCGAGCCGTCCCGGCGTAACGAGCCCGCCCACCGGCGAGCCCGCGTCGCGCGCCCCGTACTCGGCGCGCTCCTTCCGCGCCCCTGTGTACGTTCCTTCGCGCCCTGCCGGGCGGCGGCTCCGGCCGGGATAGTGGCCGTTCCGTCGGGGTCCGGGAGGTCACGGTGAGAAAGAGGCGGGAGGCGGCCGAGCCCGTGGTGTCGGCGTCGGAGCGGCTGCTGTTCGGCGGGCCACTCCGCTACGACATGGGCTGGAACCAGCACGCGGACGCCTTCCTGGCGCTCGGCTTCCGGGCGATGCTGACCCGGCTGCCCGGCATGCTCGCGTCCAGTCTCCGACTGGCCCGGCAAGCCGACGCGCGGGCCGCCCGGGTGGTGCTCGCGGCCGAGCTGGGCCGGGGCGTGGCCCAGGCCGTGAGCCTGCTGGCGGTGAACAGCGCGCTCGGCGAGCTGCTCACCGGCCCCGGCATCGGGCAGCGGCTGCGCTCGGCCGCCCCGGCCCTGGTGGTGATGGCCGCCGTGATGCTGGTCGCCGCGCTGCTGCGGGCCGCCTCCACCTACGCCACCGGGCGGCTGGAGCCCAAGGTGGAGCGGGTGGCGACCGAGCTGTACCTGGAGCGGGCGGCGAACGTGGAGCTGGTCGCGATCGAGGACCACGCCTTCCACAAGCTGCTGGACACCGCCCAGTACGGTGCCCGGTCCGCCCGGCACATGATCGGCTACGGCGCCCAGGTGATCAACGCGATGATCTCGCTGGTCGCCGCGGCGGGCGTGCTCACCGTGCTGCATCCCGCGCTGCTGCCCCTGCTGGTCACCATGACCCTGCCCAGCGCCTGGAGCGCGCTGACCAACGCCCGGCGCCGCTACGAGTCCTTCCACACCTGGGTGCAGCACGCCCGGGCCGGCCAGCTGATCAGCAGCCTGCTCACGGAGCCGGCCGCCGCTCCCGAGATCCGGGTGCACGGGGTCGGCCCGTTCCTGCTGCACCACTTCCGGGCCATGTCGGAGACCGCGGAGGCGGAGCAGGCCCGGCTGTCCCGGCTGGCCGCGCGGACCGGTCTCATCGCCGCGGCGTGGACGGGCCTGGCGACCCTCGCCACGTACGCCACGCTGGGAGCACTGCTGCTGGCCGGGGCGATGGCGCTGTCGGTGGCCGGTACGGCGGTGATCGCGATCCGCACCGGCGCGGCGAGCCTGGACACGCTGGTGCTGGAGATCAACCAGCTGCACGAGGAGGCCCTGTTCGTGGGCGATCTGCAGCGGATGTACGTCGCGGCGGCCGAGCGGGCCATCCCGGCGGGCGGGGAGCCGCTGCCGGAGAACCCGAAGGAGATCCGCTTCGAGAACGTCAGCTTCAGTTACCCGCATGACGCGGACCCCGCCGCCGGCTGTCCGGGCACCCCGCCCCGCCCCGCCCTCGACGACGTCAGCCTCACCCTGCCCCTCGGCCGGATCATCGCGCTCGTCGGGGAGAACGGCTCGGGCAAGACCACACTGGTCAAGCTGCTCGCGGGGCTCTACACGCCCGACCGGGGCCGGATCCTGTGGGACGGCGTCGACGCCGCGCAGGCCGACCGGCGGCTGCTCGCCGAGCGCATCGCGATGGTGGCGCAGGACTTCAAGCGCTGGCCGTTCACCGCCCGGGTGAACGTGGCCGTCGGCCGTTCCGCCGCCCCGATGACCGAGGAGCGGCTGGCCGCGTCGGTCGCCGAGGCGGGGGCCGAGGAGGTGGTCGCGGAACTGCCGCGCGGCCTGGACACGCTGCTGGCCCGGAACTTCAGCGGCGGGCACGAGCTGTCCGGCGGCCAGTGGCAGCGGCTCGGCATCGCCCGGGCGGCCTACCGGCGCGGGAGCATCCTGATCGTGGACGAGCCGACGGCGGCGCTGGACGCGCGGGCCGAACTGGAGGTGTTCGAGAAGATCCGGGCGCTGGCGCGGGGCGGGCAGACGGTGGTCCTGATCACCCACCGGCTGGCCTCGGTCCGGCACGCCGACCTGGTGCACGTACTGGAGCACGGGCGCCTGGTGGAGTCCGGCACCCCGGAGGAACTGCTGGCCAGGGGTGGTGTCTACGCCGGCCTGTACACGCTCCAGGCGCAGCAGTTCACGGCGCGCATGCCGGCGCCGAGGCCGGGCTGACTCCCCCGGCGGGCTCAGCCGGCGGGCTCAGCCGGCGGGCTCAGCCGGCGGGCTCAGCCGGCGGGCTCAGTCTGCGGGCTCAGTCTGCGGTCTCGGCACCGCGGACGATCACCAGGAACGTGTCCGTCGCGAGGTCCATGACGACCTCGGCGGGCATGCCTTCCAGACGCCGCGCGTGCGCGAACTCCTCCGCGGGCCAGGATCCCCGCGGACCACCGGCGGGAAAGCGTTCGAGCACCGTTCGCCCGTTCACCATCTCGCACCTCCAGAAAGCGTCGTCCGTGTAGGAGTTAACGCCCTGGAGAGGGGGAACGGCTCGCTCAGTGACGCTACTGAGACAATGGCGACACCGGGTCGGCGCGGACCGTGAGGATCCGTTCACCTTGTGACACGAAGCGGACCCTCCGTGTCTCAGACGGCACCACTCAGTCGTCGTACTCGTCGTGGAGACGGAGCCGTTCGCTGCCGGCGGGGCTGCGGCCGAGCGCGGTCAGGTCGAGCAGGGCCGCGGTGGTGCCCAGTCCGTCCAGCCCGTCGTCGTACACCGAGTAGGTGTGGAAGACCCGGTCGTGGTCGCGCAGGAAGCAGCTGAGGCCGGCCCGTTCGACCAGGGTCCCGCCCGAGTCGACGGTGGCCTCGAAGTCCCGGTTGAAGTCGCCGTGCGCCGAGGAGTACCAGGGCACCGCCCAGCCCATCCGCGCCTTGAACGGCAGGATCCGGGTGAACGGTGCCCGGGAGACGGCGGCGAAGGCGGTGTTCCGGGCGCGCAGGTGGGCGAGGTGGCCGACCTGGTCCAGGAAGGCGGCGCAGCACGGGCAGCCGGAGTCCCACTCCGGGGCGAACATGAAGTGGTGGACGACGAGCTGGGCCCGTTCCTCGAAGAGGTCGAGCAGGGTGGCCTTGCCGTCGCCGCCCTCGAAGACGTACTCCGGGTCGATCTCCACCATGGGCAGCCGCCGGCGCTCGGCGCCCAGGGCCTCACGCGCTCGTCTGACCGCCTCCTCCTTGCGCAGCAACTCCTCGCGCGCCGCGCGCCACTGCTCGCGCGAGACGATCCGGGGAAGCGACATGTGCCCTCCTGTCCGACGGTCGGTTCAGGTGGTGACCGGCGGCGGGAGCGGAACTCATCGCGGGACGCGGAGAATTCTTCGGCCGGCCCGGCGCAGGGGGCGTTTTCCGGCCAGGCGGCGCGGCCGGGCGGCGGCTCAGGTGTCGTACTCCTGGATGCGCCGCCCGTGACCGCGCGCGGTCAGCGCGGGCAGCCGGGCCGTCAGCTCCCGTACGACCTCGGGTACGTCCAGGGTGAGGAGTTCGCGGTCCCGCATCAGCACGCGGCCGTCGACGACGGTGGTGCGGACGTCGGAGGCGCGGGCGCTGTGCACGAGGGTGGCGGCGAGGTCGTGCACGGGCTGGGTGTGCGGTCCGCTGAGGTCGACCAGGATGATGTCGGCGCGGCGGCCGGGCGCGAGGGTGCCGGTCCGGTCCCCGAGGCCGACCGCGCGGGCGCTCTGCAGGGTGGCGTGGTGCAGGGCCTGGCGGGAGGTGAGCCAGCGCGGGTCGCCCTCGGTGGACTTCTGGATCAGGGAGGTCAGCGCCATCGCCTCCCAGACGTCGAGGGAGTTGTTGGAGGCGGCGCCGTCGGTGGCGAGACCGACGGGGACGCCGGCCGCGCGCAGGGCCCGTACCGGAGTGGTCGTCGGCCAGGCGAACTTGAGGTAGCCGCGGGGCGCGGTGGCCACGGCCGTACGGCCGCCCGTGCGCGCCAGCAGCGGAAGGTCCCGCTCCACGATCCCGGTGCCGTGGGCGATGAGCAGGTCGGTGTCGAGGAGTCCGGTGCGGTCCAGGACCTCGACGGGGGTGCGGCCGTGCCGGGCGAGACTGGTGTCGGTCTGGCCGCGGTTCTCGGCGGCGTGGATGTGGACGGGCAGGCCGTGCGCGCGGGCGAGTTCGGCGGTGGCGGTGAGGTCGGCGTCGGTGACGGTGTAGGGGGCGTGCGGGGCGAGGGCGGTGGTGATGCGGCCGCCGGCGGCACCCCGCGCGCGGAGCGCGAACTCCAGTGACCTCTCCCGCTTTTCGGGGCCCTGGCTGGAGAAGTAGGTCTCGCCGAGGTGGGCGCGCAGCCCGCACTCGGCGACGACGGCGGCGACCGTGTCCATGTGGAAGTAGTGGTCGGCGAAGCAGGTCACCCCGCCGCGGATCATCTCGGCGCAGGCGAGCCGCGCCCCCAGCTCCACGTCCCGCGCCGTCAGGTTGGTCTCGACGGGCCAGACGACGTCGTTGAACCACTCCTCGGTCGGCAGGTCCTCGGCGAGTCCGCGCAGCGCCACCATCGGCGTGTGCGTGTGACAGTTGGTCAGCCCCGGCAGCGCGACCTGCCCGCGCGCCTCGATCCGCTCCACGGCCGGGATCTCCCGCGCGGCGGCGGCCGTGGTGACCGCGTCGATCAGCCCGTCGCGCACGACGAGCGCGGCCTCCTCGCGGAACCCGACCCGTCCGACCCGTTCCCCCTCCCCGTGCGCGTCGTGGTCCTCGTACCCCTCGTGCACGAGGAGCGTGCAGCCGGTGACGACCAGGTCGGCGGGAGGGACGCTCGGGGACGACACGGCACTCATCGGCCCACCGTACGGCCCCCTGGCCGGGTGGGGTGGGCCGAACCGTGCATCCGGGCGCGGCTACGCGGCGGCGGGCAGCGGCACCCGCATGCCCCGCTGCTCCAGCTCCCCGAGCGCCTCGCGCAGCCGGCGCAGGTGCCGCGGGGTGAGCCGGCCGGTGTCGTCGAGGTGGACGGCGCAGGCCGTGGTGGTGTCCACGAGCCGTTCCAGCACCTCGGCGACGGCGTCCGTGCCCTCCGTGTGCCGGGCGAGGGCGGGCAGTTCCGCGGCGGCGAGCGCGATGGCGGTCCGGGCCTCGGCGAGGGTCCGGTAGGCCTCCCGGCGCAGCGCCCACCGCTCGGCGCGGTCGCCGGACTCGCCGAGGACGTGCAGGAGATAGGCGTGCGCGGCGCCGCCGGCCGCCGCGAGCCGGGCCCGTACCGCGCCGCCCCGTTCTCCCGGCATCGGCAGATGCCCCACGACCAGCACGAGCACGCAGGCCAGCAGCGTCTCGCCGATCCGGCTGACCGAGGCCTGCGGCTCCCCGCCGGCCATGACCAGGGCGAGGACCAGGACGGTGACGACGGCGGTGAGCGCCGCGAAGTTCCGGGTGGCGACCGGTATGAGGGCGCCGCACACCGCCACCAGCACGATCAGCCCGGCCGGGCGCGGCAGCAGCGCGGCGAAGCCGGCGAACACCACGGCGCCGAGCACGGTTCCGGCGGCCCGGCACAGCACCCGGGAGGCGAGCGGGCCGAGGTCGGGCTTGACGAGGAAGACGGCGGTGGCGGGCAGCCAGTACCAGTGCGTGTGCGGCCCGTACCAGCGGCTGTGGTGCAGGGCCTGGGCGATGGCCGCGCTCGCGCCGAAGCAGAGGGCGACGCGCAGCCCGTACTCGCGCCCGCCGGCCCCGAGCGCGGCCCGCAGCGCGTGCCGGACGTCCCGGCGCCGGCCGAGCAGTCCGCGGTGGGCGCCCTCGCTCCGGTCGAAGGCATCGGCGGCGCGCAGCAGGGCGTCGTCCAGGGCGCGCAGGGCGGGCGCCGAGCGGTGCGGGGCGGGCAGCGGGCCGGTGCCGGTGTTGCCGCGGACGGCCGCGGCGAGCCGCCGGGGCCCCTCCGCGGCCCGCACCGGGACGGGCTCCCCCACCCAGTACAGGGCGGTGGCGGCCTCGGCGAGGGGCAGCGCCGCAGCGAACTGGCCGTGCAGCCGGCGCTCGGCCGCCGAACCGGCGTACCGGCGCAGCCGGGGCCCGGCGAGGGCGTCCTGGGCGTGGTCGAGCGCGGCGGTGAGCGCGGCCCGCCGAGCGGTGGCGTGCTCCCCGCCCACGGCGCCGACGAGCCCGGCGATCGCGTCGTACACGTCGGCGACCGCCTGCCGCTCCCCGTCGAAGCGGAAGTCCCCGGCGAGCGAGCCGGGGGTGGGCAGGGCGAGCCGCAGCACCAGCAGCCAGCCGGCGCCGGCCAGGAAGGCCACGGCCCGCAGCCAGCCGCTCTCGGCGGCCGGCATCCCGGCGCCGACGGCCGCGGCGACCAGCAGTTGCGTGCCGGCGGCGGAGGCGACGGGCCCGACGGCGCTGACACCGCCCGCGACCAGACCCAGCGCGGTGAGCGCCAGGGTCAGCGGTACGGCGGCCAGGCCCTGCCCGGCGTACGTCCCCAGGAGCAGCCCCAGCGCCCCGGCCAGCGCGGGCACGCCGAGCCGCCTCACCGACGCCCGCCGGCTGCCGGGCCGGTCGTTGATGCCGACGAGCATCGCGGCGATGGCGGCGATCACACCGAGCGCGGTCTGCCCGGCGAGCAGCCCCGCGGCCAGCAGCGGCCCGGCGGCGAGCGCGCCCCGGCACACCGCGCTCCAGGGAACGGGTCCGCGCTGGGCACGGAAGGCATGGGCGAGCCAGAGGGGTACGGCGAGCCGGGACACAGGGCTCCTGTTCATACGAGGGCGGGGGTGGGCCTTCGGACGACGGTGGCCGGTGGAGTGCATCCACGATAGATCGCGTTCCCCCGGCACACGGGCCGAAGACGTTTCGCCCGTGTGAAAGCTGCCGGGACGGCTGATTTCTTTATGAACGCAATGCCCCGGATGACTGCAACGCCCCGGCGATGATCTTCCCGGCGTCGGTGACGGTGGCGGCGAGGGCGGCGGGCTCGGCCCGCAGGGCGCCCATGACCGCGTCGACGCCCCGCAGCCCGGCCCGCTCCAGCAGCCGCTTCTCGTTCGTCACCCACTCGCCGCGGGCCGCGAGCACGGCGTGCGCGGCCTGGGTGGCGGCCGTGGCGATGGCTCCGGCGGTTTCGGTGAGGCGGCCGTGCGGGGCATGGTTCGCCTCTGCGTAGGAGAGGGTGGCGTGGGCGGTGCCGGACCAGCGGTCGAAGGCGGTGCGGCGCAGGGTCCGCGGGTAGCCGGCGGGGCGCGGCAGGTCGCCGCGCAGCACCCGGTTGAGCGCCAGTTCGGCGACGACCAGGTAGCTGGGGATCCCGGCCAGATGGAACAGCAGCGGCTCCACCCGGAAGCGGCCCTGCTCCGCCTCGGCCAGCTCGTGCTCGACGACGTCCAGGTCCCGGTAGTGCACGTCGACCCGGCGCCCGTCGATCGTCAGCCAGGCCCCGCCGTTGAAGACACCGCCGCCCCAGCCGCCGATGTCCGAGACCTCACCGGGCCAGTCGAGGGCGCGCAGGTCGTCCGGGTCGAAGGGGCCGCGGTAGTAGACGGCCAGGTCCCAGTCGCTGTCCGGGCGGTGGGTGCCCTCGGCACGGGAGCCGCCGAGGGCCACGGCCCGGACGGCGGGGAGGGCGGCCAGCCGGTCGGCGGTGGTGGCGAGGAAGCCGGCGTCGGAGGAGGAAGGCATGCGTCCACCCTGGCGCAGCCGCCCCGTGGTCCGCTCCGGAATTCCGCCGGACCGCCGGCCGGGCTGTCACCAGCTCCCGCCCGTGATCCCGGCCCGGCCGGTACGACGGCGTCGCAGGGGTCGCGGGCTCTACGGCAGCCCGGCCGCGTCCGCCGCCGTGCGCAGCACCTCGCGGAGCATGTCGGTGGTGAGCCGGCCGGTGAAGGTGTTGCGCTGGCTGACGTGGAAGCAGCCGAAGAGGTCCAGGCCGTCGAGCGCGACCCGGGCGCCGTGGGCGAAGGCCGGGCGGGGGCGGGGCACGGTCCAGCCCGCCTCCGCGAACGCGGGCAGCGCGGCCTGCCAGCCGAAGGCGCCGAGCACGACCGCGGCCCGCAGCGTCGGCCGGAGCAGCGTCAGCTCCTGGACCAGCCAGGGCCGGCAGGTGTCCCGCTCCCCGGGGGTCGGCTTGTTGGCGGGCGGGGCGCAGTGCACGGGCGCCGTGACCCGCACGCCGTACAGCTGCAGTCCGTCGTCGGCACGGACCGAGGTGGGCTGCGAGGCCAGCCCCACGTCGTACAGCGCCTGGTACAGCACGTCTCCGGAACGGTCGCCGGTGAACATGCGGCCGGTGCGGTTGCCACCGTGCGCGGCCGGGGCCAGCCCGATGATCACCAGCCGGGCGTCGGCCGGCCCGAAACCGGGCACCGGCCGCCCCCAGTACGTCCAGTCGGCGAACGCGGCCCGCTTGGTACGGGCCACCTCCTCACGCCAGTCCACCAGCCGGGGGCAGGCCCGGCAGTCGGCGACGCGCCGGTCGAGCCGGGCGAGCGCGCTGCTGTCGTCCATACCGCCACCGTATGCCCCGCTGACCGGCCCCTTGTGGTGGGGCCTGTCCCGTCCCACGGCCGGCCGGAGGATGCCGGGTACCCTGCCTGCCCTGCGCTGGCGCAGGAAAAGGCTTCCTGTGGCGCGGCCCCCGGGAGTTAAGGTCGGGGCATGGCTTCCGAGGATGCGGACGAGAGCGTGGACCGTGGGACCGGCGAGGGAACAGGCGCGCCGGGCGGAGCGAGTCCCGCGCCCTCCGCCGCCCCCTCCCCGTCCGGCCAGCCGCTCGATCCCAAGATCGCCGCTGCGGTGGCCGCCGCCGAGGCCGCCGGGCCCGGCAACGGCGAGACCGTCCGCATCGACAGCTGGATCTGGGCCGTCCGCCTGATCAAGACCCGCTCCCTCGGCGCCGCCGCCTGCCGGGGCGGGCACGTGCACGTGAACGGCGAACGGGTGAAGCCCGCCTACTCCCTGCGCGTCGGCGACGAGGTACGGCTCCGGAACGAGGGCCGGGAGCGGATCGTGATCGTCAAGCGTCTGATCCGCAAGCGGGTCGGCGCGCCCGTGGCCGTCCAGTGCTACGTCGACAACTCCCCTCCGCCTCCGCCCCGCGAGGCCGTCGCCCCCGCCGGCCTGCGCGACCCCGGTGCCGGCCGCCCCACCAAGCGGGACCGCCGCGAACTGGAGCGCCTCCGGGGCCTGGCTGCCTCCGGCACTCCCGCGGGCTACCCGCGCGTCCCCGGCTTCGGCAACCCCGGTCCCTCCGGCGGACGCGGCAGCTCCGGCGGGTCCGGTGGGCGGTCCCGCGGGCGGTGAGCCGAGAAGGGCGCGGGCTCGTGGGAGGCGGTGTCACCCTCGGCGCAGCAGTCGTACCAGGTCGGTGTTGTGGGTCCGGCGGGTCCAGGCGATCAGGGTGAGGGGGACGATCAGGATCAGCGGGGTCGCCGCGTTCTGGCCGTCGAACGCGGTGAGCTGGACGATGAACGCCCCCACCATGAGCGCGCTCAGGGCGATCGCCGCCACGGACTGCAGCACTGGCACCAACAGCGCGACCGCGCCGGCGAGTTCGAGCGCGCCGATGGTGTACATGGCCCCGCTGCCCCAGCCGATCCGGTCGAAGGACTCGACGGCGGCCGGGTGCGCGATGAGCTTGGGCAGGGCGCTCGCTAGGCCGTAGAACAGGGCGAGCAGGACCTGCACCGTGCGCAGGGCGATCCGGGCCGCACGCGCCCGGCCGGTGCGCGGGCCGGCGGGGGCCGTGGACGTCGTCGAGGAGCCGGCGTGGGCGGTGGTCTCGGACATGGGGTCTCCTGGTGCAGCGGTGGCGAGTGCTTTCACCCAGGTAGACCGGTCCGGAGCCGAGAACTCATCGCAGGAGCGGGACCGTTCCCCTCCTCCCCCGGTTCCCTCCCGCAGGCCGTCATCGGGGAGTACGGTGCAAGCAGGAGTGGTGATCCGATGCGTACGGGCAGTGAACCGGTGACTGCGCGCAGTGCACTGCGGGCGCGGTTCTGGCTGAGCGCGTGGGGGCTGGTCTGGGCGGCCTTCGGCACGGCCGCGTTCGCGGTGGTGGGGCGGCCGGGCTGGGCGGTTGCCTGCGGGGTGCTGTTGCTGCTGGTCACCCTCGACATGACCGTGATCCTCCGGCACATCCGGCAGGGCCCGCACTACCAGCCGGGCCGTGACATCCCGCCGTACCGGCCGCCGGACGGCGGACCTCCGTATCCCGGCCCACCGAGGCACCGGCATCCGTGACCGGCCGCGACGGCCGGACCAGCGGCGGGCGGGCGCGTCAGTCGTCGAAGCGTGCCGCCCTCAGGTACTCCGGGTTGGGGTCGAGCGCCGCGGCCAGCCGGAAGTGGCGCTTGGCCTGGTCGGGGCGGCCCTGGCGCTCATAGGTGCGGGCCAGGGCGAAGTGCGCGAACGCGTTGTCCGGCTCGCGCTCCAGCACGATGGTGAATTCCAGTTCGGCGGGCCGCAGTTGTGCCGCGGCGAAGAAGGCACGCGCGCGGAGCAGGCGGGCGGCGGTGTTCTCGGGGTGTGCGGCGATGACTCCGTCGAGCAGCTTCACCGCACCCCGCGGGTCCCGCGCGTTGAGCAGGTGCTCGGCGGCACGGAAGTCGATGACATGCGTTTCCGGCGTACGTCCGGTGGAACCGCTGGTCTCGGGCACGACAGAGTCCTTCCCTCACTCCAGCGTTTCAACGCGCCGGTCCGGAGCGCTATTCCGCGCCCTCAGCACCCGCGCCGCGCTGCCGGGCCCGGCGGGCGAGGTCGTTCCACACCTCGGCGACGCGCTTCTCCAGCGCGTCCAGGGGGACGTCGTTGTCGATCACGATGTCCGCGATCTCCCGGCGCTGTTCGCGGGTCGCCTGCGCGGCCATGCGCGCGCGTGCGTCCTCCTCCGTCATCCCGCGCAGCCGCACCAGCCGTTCGAGCTGGGTCGCCGGGCTCGCGTCCACGACGACCACGACGTCGTAGAGGGGTGCGAGGCCGTTCTCCGTGAGCAGGGGTACGTCGTGGACCACCACGGCGTCCTGGGCCGCGGCGCTCTCCAGCTCACGGGAGCGGGCGCCCACCAGGGGGTGCACGATCGCGTTCAGGACGGCGAGCTTCTCGGGGTCGGCGAAGACGATCGAGCCGAGCCGGGGCCGGTCCAGGCTGCCGTCGGCGGCGAGGATGTCCGCGCCGAAGGCGTCGACCACGGCCGCGAGCCCGGGCGTGCCGGGCGCCACGACCTCGCGCGCGATGCGGTCCGCGTCGATGAGCACGGCTCCGTGCTGCACGAGCAGCCGCGACACCTCGCTCTTGCCGGCGCCGATCCCGCCGGTCAGGCCCACTGTCAGCATGAGCGGAAGCCTAGACGCTCCGCTCCGGGGCCCGTAGGGCAGGTGCCGGCCGGTGGGCCGGCCGCGCCCGCCCGGCGGGGCCGCGCAGGGCGCGGGTCAGTTGTCGCCCTCGCGTTCCGCCAGGAAGCGCTCGAACTCGCGCCCGATCTCGTCGGCCGAGGGGATCTCCACGGGCTCGGCGAGCATGTTGCCCCGGGTCTCGGCGCCGGCCGCGGCGTCGTACTGGTGCTCCAGGCCCTGGACGAGCGAGGTCAGTTCCTCGTCGCCCTCCTGGATCTGCCGGTCGATCTCGGTCTGGGTGCGGTGCGCGTCCGTCCGCAGGGAGTGGGCGATGCCGGGCAGGACCAGGCCGGTGGCGGCCGTGATGGCCTCCAGGACGGTCAGGGCGGCGTCCGGGTACGCGGAACGGGCGATGTAGTGCGGGACGTGCGCGGCGAGGCCCAGGACGTCGTGCCCGGCCTCCATGAGGCGGTACTCGACCAGCGACTCGGCGCTGCCGGGCACCTGCGCCTCCTCGAAGGGGCTGCGGTGACCGGGGACGAGGTCACTGCGGTTGCCGTGCGGGGTCAGGTCCACCGGACGGGTGTGCGGGACGCCCATGGGGATGCCGTGGAAGTTCACGGACAGGCGCACGCCCAGCCGTTCCACTATCTGGCGCACCGCCGCCGCGAACCGCTCCCACTCCACGTCCGGTTCGGGACCGGACAGCAGCAGGAAGGGGGCACCGGTGGCGTCCTGGACGAGGCGGACCTCGATGGCCGGGACCTCGTACCCGGTCCAGCGGTCCCGCTTGAAGGTCAGCAGGGGCCGCCGGGCCCGGTAGTCCACGAGCCGGTCGTGGTCGAACCGGGCCACGACCTGGTGGGGCAGTGAGTCGAGCAGCCGGTCGACGATCTGGTCGCCGGTCTCACCCGCGTCGATGTATCCGTCGAAGTGGTAGAGCATGACAAGGCCGGCCGACTCCTGGGCGAGCGCCATGTCGACCACGGCGAGGCCCTTCGGCTCCCATGCGTACAAACCCTGCGGATCAAGCACTGTGACCGCTCCTCCTCGTGTTCCTCATGGACAACGTGCCCTGGAACAGCGGAATTCCCGCGACACGCCGCTGAGCGGCGATCGCTTGCGGAGCGTCACCTCGCGGCCGGCACGGCGGCGGGGGTCACGGCTCGACGGGCCACCGGAAACGCCTGAGGGGCCGTACCCCGAAAGGTACGGCCCCTCAGCCGACTATCGGCTAAGCCTCAGCTGCTGCGGTCAGCTCTGGCCGCCGGCCAGCTTCTCGCGCAGCGCGGCCAGCGCCTCGTCCGAGGCGAGCGCACCGGAGGTGTCCGCGCCCTCGGAGGAGTACGAGCCGCCGGTCGCGGCCGGAGCCGCAGCCTCGCCACCCTCGGCCGCGGCAGCGGCGTCGGCCTCGCGGGACTTGATGACCTGCTGCTGGTGCTGCTCGAAGCGGGACTGCGCCTCGGCGTACTGGCGCTCCCACTCCTCGCGCTGCTTCTCGTAGCCCGGCAGCCAGTCGTTGGTCTCCGGGTCGAAGCCCTCGGGGTAGATGTAGTTGCCCTGGTCGTCGTAGGACGCGGCCATGCCGTACAGGGTCGGGTCGAACTCGACCGCGGACGGGTCGGCACCGAAGGACTCGTTGGCCTGCTTCAGCGAGAGGCTGATGCGGCGACGCTCGAGGTCGATGTCGATGACCTTGACGAAGATCTCGTCGTTGACCTGGACGACCTGCTCCGGGATCTCCACGTGGCGCTCGGCCAGCTCGGAGATGTGGACCAGACCCTCGATGCCCTCGTCCACACGGACGAACGCACCGAACGGCACCAGCTTCGTGACCTTGCCGGGCACGACCTGGCCGATCTGGTGGGTGCGGGCGAACTGCTGCCACGGGTCTTCCTGGGTCGCCTTCAGCGACAGGGAGACGCGCTCGCGGTCCATGTCGACGTCGAGGACCTCGACGGTGACCTCCTGGCCGACCTCGACGACCTCGGACGGGTGGTCGATGTGCTTCCAGGACAGCTCGGAGACGTGGACCAGACCGTCGACGCCACCCAGGTCCACGAAGGCACCGAAGTTGACGATCGAGGAGACCACACCGGAGCGGACCTGACCCTTCTGGAGGGTCGTGAGGAACGTCTGGCGGACCTCGGACTGGGTCTGCTCCAGCCAGGCACGGCGGGACAGGACCACGTTGTTGCGGTTCTTGTCCAGCTCGATGATCTTGGCCTCGAGCTCCTTGCCCACGTAGGGCTGGAGGTCGCGGACACGGCGCATCTCGACCAGCGAGGCCGGAAGGAAGCCGCGGAGGCCGATGTCGAGGATGAGACCACCCTTGACGACCTCGATGACGGTACCGGTGACGATCCCGTCCTCTTCCTTGATCTTCTCGATGGTGCCCCAGGCACGCTCGTACTGGGCGCGCTTCTTCGAGAGGATCAGGCGGCCTTCCTTGTCCTCCTTCTGGAGGACCAGGGCCTCGATCTCGTCACCGACGGCGACGACCTCGTTGGGGTCGACGTCGTGCTTGATCGAGAGCTCGCGGCTCGGGATAACGCCTTCGGTCTTGTAACCGATGTCGAGCAGGACCTCGTCCCGGTCGACCTTCACGATGACGCCGTCGACGATGTCGCCGTCGTTGAAGTACTTGATCGTCTCGTCGATCGCGGCGAGGAAGGCTTCCTCGTTACCGATGTCGTTGACCGCTACCTGCGGGGTGGTGGCGGTGGTCTCGGTGCTGCTCGTCATGTGGGAAAGGGCTCCGGTACGGACATTGAAGTCGTAGGTACTGCTTACGCCGGGAGCCCGTTTCGCTCTGCAGAAGCCGGACAGCCAAGGAAGCGCCCCACCAGGAAACTGGTGATGGCGCCTCGACAACCGAGGGGACATACAACAGATGCGAGCGCAGCCTGCTACGTCTGAGGTGCGCAGGCCCGCAGCGCAACTTGTAGCATACGGGGGCGGCCGGACATGGTCAATGCGCGAAGGCGCACACCCGGGGCGGATCGCCGCATTCCCGGCAGAAGAATCGTCCCGACAGGCCACGCGGGCCCGTGGGATCCCTTCGTACGGGCCCCCGTGGGTTGGACGGAAGAGTACGACGAGGGAGCCGATCATCCAAGAGCCGGAAGCGTACGACCCGGAGGGTTCCGAAGGTTTCGAGCCGGAGGCCACCCGGCGTGACGCCGATGTCACGGAGAGCGCACGGGCCAACCGGGGCTGGTGGGACCGCAACGCGGACGAGTACCAGACCGAGCACGGCACGTTCCTCGGCGACGACCGCTTCGTGTGGGGCCCGGAGGGGCTGGACGAGGTGGAGGCCGAGCTGCTGGGCCCGCCGGAGGAGCTGAAGGGCAAGGACGTCCTGGAGATCGGCGCGGGCGCGGCGCAGTGCGCGCGCTGGCTGGCCGCCCAGGGGGCGCGTCCGGTGGCCCTGGACCTCTCGCACCGCCAGTTGCAGCACGCGCTGCGGATCGGCGGCTCGTTCCCGCTGGTGTGTGCCGACGCCGGCGCGCTGCCCTTCGCCGACGGTTCCTTCGACCTGGCGTGCTCCGCGTACGGGGCGCTGCCGTTCGTGGCCGACCCGCGGCTGGTGCTGCGCGAGGTGCGCCGGGTGCTGCGGCCGGGCGGCCGGTTCGTGTTCTCGGTGACGCATCCGATCCGCTGGGCGTTCCCGGACGAGCCGGGCCCGGAGGGCCTGGCGGTGTCCTCGTCGTACTTCGACCGCACGCCCTACGTGGAGCAGGACGAGGAGGGCCGCGCGGTGTACGTGGAGCACCACAGGACGCTCGGCGACCGCGTGCGGGACGTCGTGGCCTCCGGTTTCCGGCTGGTGGACCTGGTGGAGCCGGAGTGGCCGGCCTGGAACACCGCCGAGTGGGGCGGCTGGTCGCCCCTGCGCGGGAACCTGATCCCGGGCACGGCGATCTTCGTCTGCGAGCGAGACTGACGGGGGTGCCTCCGGCCGGAGCCTCGGGGAGGGACCGAGCCGCCCGGGCCGTCGTATCCACTCGTGTCCGTGCACGCGTCTGCGCACGCGCGCGTGAGGGCCGTTTTCCGGGGCGTACGACACTGGGGGCGTGATCCGTTACGACGCTCTGGACGCGCTGCCCGTGCGCTCCGCCCTGCCCGCACTGGCCGACGCCCTGGAGGGTGACGGCACCGCCGTGCTCGTGGCGCCGCCCGGCACCGGCAAGACGACGCTGGTGCCGCTGGTGCTGGCGGGGCTGGTCGGAGACGGTCCCGCGCGGCGGGTGGTGGTGGCCGAGCCGCGGCGGATCGCGGCGCGGGCGGCGGCCCGGCGCATGGCGTGGCTGCTGGGCGAGCGGCCCGGGCAGAGCGTCGGCTTCACGGTGCGCGGCGAGCGGTCGGTGGGGCGGCACACGCGCGTGGAGGTCGTGACGACCGGTGTCCTGCTCCAGCGGCTCCAGCGCGACCAGGAGCTGGCCGGGGTGGACGTCGTCGTCCTCGACGAGTGCCACGAGCGGCATCTGGACGCCGACACGGCGGCCGCGTTCCTGTGGGACGTGCGGCAGGCGCTGCGGCCGGAGCTGCGGCTGGTGGCCGCGTCGGCGACCACGGACGCCGAGGGGTGGGCGCGGCTGCTCGGCGGGGCCCCGGTGGTCGAGGCGGCGGGCGTGGCGCATCCCGTGGAGGTCGTCTGGGCTCCCCCGGCGCGTCCGCTGCGGCCGCCGCACGGCATGCGGGTGGATCCGGCGCTGCCGGCCCATGTGGCGTCGGTGGTGCGGCGGGCGCTGGCCGAGCGGGCCGGGGACGTGCTGTGCTTCCTGCCCGGCGTGGGCGAGATCGCGCGCGTGGCGGGCCTGCTCGTGGACCTCGGCGACGTCGAGGTGCTCCAGGTGCACGGGCGGGCGCCGGCCGCGGTGCAGGACGCGGTGCTGGCGCCCGGGGTGCGGCGCCGGGTGGTGCTGGCGACGTCGGTGGCCGAGTCGTCGCTGACCGTGCCGGGCGTGCGGGTGGTGGTCGACTCGGGGCTGGCGCGGGAGCCGCGGGTGGACCACGCGCGCGGGCTGAGCGGGCTGACGACCGTACGGGCGTCGCGGGCGGCCGGGCGGCAGCGGGCGGGCCGGGCCGGGCGGGAGGCGCCGGGGGCGGTGTACCGGTGCTGGGCGGAGGCCGAGGACGGCCGTCTGCCGGCATTTCCGGCGCCGGAGATCAAGGTGGCCGATCTGACCGCGTTCGCCCTCCAGGCGGCCTGCTGGGGCGATCCGGACGCCTCCGGGCTGGCGTTGCTGGATCCGCCGCCGGGCGGGGCGATGGCGGCGGCGCGCTCCGTGCTGACGGCGGTGGGAGCGGTGGACTCCGCCGGGCGGGTGACGGAGTTCGGGGCGCGGCTGGCCCGGCTGGGGGTGCACCCCCGGCTGGGGCGCGCCTTGCTGGACACCGGCGGTCAAGGGGCTGAAGTCGTCGCCCTGCTGTCCGAGGAAGTGCCCCGGGACTACGGGGATGATCTTGCCGGTGCGTTGCGTCGTGCCCGGCGCGGAGGTGACGCCTACGCCGCGCGGTGGACTGCGGAGGTGCGGCGGCTGCGGGCCGTGTCGGGGGAGTCCTCCCCCGCGCCCGCCCACGACGGTCGGCAGGAAGGGGCCATGCGGATCGGACCCGCCACCGGCGACGACAAGCTCGCGGGGCTCGTCGCCGCCCTCGCCTTTCCCGAGCGGGTCGCCAGGCTGGACGGCGGGTCGTACCTCATGGCGTCCGGGACGCGCGCGGAGCCGGCCGAGGGGTCGGCGCTGCGCGGTGCTCCGTGGATCGTCGTGGCCGTCGCCGACCGGCCCACCGGGAAGGGGCACGCGCGGGTGCGGCTCGGGGCGGCCGTGCCGGAGGACGTGGCGCGCGCCGCCGCCGGGGCGCTGTTCGCCGAGCGGGACGAGGTGCACTGGGCCGACGGGGACGTGGTGGCCCGGCACGTCGAGCGGCTCGGGGCGATCGAGCTGGCCGTACGCCCCCTGAAGGACCCCGCCCCCGCCCTCGTGCGGGCCGCCCTGCTGGACGGGCTCCGGCAGGACGGGCTCGGGCTGCTGCGCTGGTCGCCGGAGGCGGAGGTGCTGCGGCAGCGGCTGGCGTTCCTGCGCGCGCACCTCGGGGAGCCCTGGCCGGACGTGTCGGACGCGGCGCTGCACGCGCGCGTGGACGAGTGGCTGGAGCCGGAGCTGGGCAGGGCCCGGCGGCGGGCCGATCTGGCCCGGATCGACGCCGGGCAGGCGCTCGCGCGGCTGCTGCCCTGGGCGGGCGGTGAGGCGGGCCGGCTGGACGAGCTGGCGCCGGAGCGGATCACCGTGCCGAGCGGGTCCAGGGTCCGGATCGACTACCGGGATCCGGAGCGGCCGGTTCTCGCCGTCAAGCTGCAGGAGATGTTCGGGCTGCCGGAGACGCCGGCCGTCGCGGGCGTGCCGCTGCTCGTGCACCTGCTCTCGCCCGCCGGGCGGCCCGCCGCCGTCACGGCCGATCTCGCCTCGTTCTGGCGGGACGGGTACCGGGCCGTGCGGGCGGAGCTGCGCGGCCGGTATCCGAAGCATCCGTGGCCGGAGGACCCGGCGGCGGCCGAGCCCACGCGGCACACCAACGCGCGGCTCAGGCGCTGACCGGTGCGGGCTCCTCGGTCTGCGCGGGCGCGGGCCCCTCGGGGCGGCGGGCGCGGGCCTCCAGCCAGAGGGAGAGGGCGAGGAGCAGCAGGCCGAGGCCGAGGGAGCCCCAGGGGACGTACGAGGTGAGGGCGAGGACGAGGGTGCGGTTGTGCTTGACCAGGGCGACCGTGTGGTCGATGTAGTCCTCGCGCATCTTCACGTGCCCGGCGAACGCGGTGACCTTGGCGCGGCCGCCGAGCAGGGTGCCGCCGCGCAGTTCCTCCCGGTGGATCTCCTCGCCGTAGACCGGTGCCCCGGTGACGGGTTCGACCCAGAACCTGCGGACCGTGGAGTACCAGCGGGTGGTGCCGGTCCTGGCGACCGACGCGGGGGTGATGCCCTGCACGGGCATGGTCTTCGGCATCGGGACCCTGGTCCAGGGGATGGTCTGCTCGAAGGAGTAGACGGTCAGGCCGCGGAAGGTACGGGTGCCCCGGTAGTGGATGGGGTGGGTGGTGCGGGTCTGGGCGTCGAAGTACTCGTAGTCCCGTTTCCGGGTCAGGAAGGGCCACTTGAACTCGATGCCCTCGCGGGTGACCGGGTCGCCGTCGACCATCTCGCCGGTGGCGTGGACGGGGTCCTGGGTGTGGGCGTCGAAGATGTAGCGTTCGGGCACCTTGGAGACCATTTTGCCGTCGGGGCCCTGGACGTAGGACAGGCCGTCCCAGACGACGACGGGCCGTCCGGCCGCCTTCCCGATCCGCTTCGCGGCCTCCACGTCGCCCTTGAGGGTCTGCACGATGGTGACCTTCGGGACCTTCACGGCGCGCATGGTGCCGTAGTCGAGGAGGGTGGCGTCGCGGGCCTCCAGGACCATGTCCTGGTACTGGCCGGCGGGGATCCGGGCCAGGCGCGGGAAGGCGTACCAGCGCAGCAGCGGGGACAGCGCCGCGCAGAACACGGCGCAGGCGAGCAGGACCAGGCTTGCCTTGCGGCGCATGGCGGCCTCCCTCCCGGACGGGCGCGGCTACGGGTGCGCGGGCACGGTCGTCAGCAGCGGCTCGGGGGACGTCCGGCCCGACGGCGTGCCCAGCGCGCTGATCGCGAGGACCAGGGCGAACGCGAGGGCGAGGCCGGTCGCGGCGGCGATCAGGGCGCGCATGCGGGGCCTCCCGGCGGACGGTCGGTGTCCTGACGGCTGCCTGATGGTGCGTCAGGTCCGGCACCGTAGCAACGGGCGGGCGAGATGAGAACAGCGGTGCACGCACGAACGAGGGCGCCCTCCCCGCGGCAGCGGAGGGGCGCCCTCGGTGCCGCCGTGCGTCAGGAGGCGGACTCGCTCGGGGCCGGGTTCGCCGTGGTGTCGGCCGCGACCTTCAGTTCCACGGTGAGCGTGGCGCCGCCCGTGGTGGTGATGCGGAGCAGGAAGGTGCCGGTGGTGTCGTCCGCGTACAGCTTCGGGAGGGTGAGCAGGCCCTTCGCGTCCGTCTGGAGGCCGGCGAGGGTGCGGACGGGCTTGCCGTCGGCGTCCTTGAAGTAGGGGCCCTTGCCGTTCTCCGTGGCGTCCGTGTCGGACGTGATCAGCGTGGCGGTGGCCGCGACCTTGTCGGCGACGGCGCCCTTGTACGTCGCCTTCACCTGGACCTGGTCGGCGAACTCGCCGCCGGGGGTGCAGGTCAGCGGGGTGTCGCTGGTGCGGGCCAGGGTGTCGGCGGCGCGCGCGGTGACCGTGGCGGTGAAGTCGACGCCCTTGACCGAGCGGCCCACGACGGTCGCGGTGACCTTGAAGTCGCCGGTCTTCTCACCGGCCTGGAGGGCCGGGGCGACCGCGAGGCCCTTGGCGTCGGTGACGACCGTGGCCACCTTCTCGCCGCCGGCGAAGGTGGCGTCCGTGTCGCCGGTCAGGGTGAACCTGATCCTGACCTTGGCGACGGACTTGCCGACCTTGGTCTCGGCGCGGACGGCGACCGGGTCGGCGAAGGCGTCGCCGGCCGTCGCGGTGAGCTTTCCGGTGCCCACGCCTTGCAGGTGGTCCACGAGGTCGGTGGGCGTCTGCGGGGGCGCAGGCGGGGTGGGCGGCCGAGGGGTGGGCGACGGCGGGGTGGGCGGCTGCGGCGTGGGCGGCTGCGGGGGCTTGGGGCCGGGCGTCTCGTGGCCGCCGTTGCCGTCGCCGTCGCCGCCGGGCTTGTGGGGCTTCGGGTGCGGCCTGGTCGTGGGCGGGTGCGAGGGGCTCGGGGACGTGGTGCGGGGGGAGCCGCCGTCGCTGCGGTGCTCGGGCACGCCGCCGGTGCCGTCGGGGATGGAGTGGCTGCCCTTGCGGTAGTACTCCAGCCAGTTCAGGACCAGGGCGAGGTAGTCCTGCGAGTTGTTGTAGCTGAGGATCGCGCTGCGCAGGCCGCCGTCGGTGGACAGGTCCCAGCCGTTGCGGCACAGGTAGTGGCCGGCGGCGAGGGCGGCGTCGTAGACGTTGTTGGGGTCCTTCTTGCCGTCCCCGTTGCCGTCGCGGCCGGCCCAGGCCCAGGTGGACGGGATGAACTGCATGGGCCCGACGGCCTGGTCGTAGGTGCTGTTGCCGTCGTACGCGCCGTCGTCGGTGTCCGGGATGAGCGCGAAGCCGTTGCCGTCGAGCTGCGGGCCGAGGATCCGGCCGACGGTGGTGCCGTCGGCGTCGACCCGGCCGCCGCGGGCGTGTCCCGACTCGACGTTGCCGATGGCGGCGAGCAGTTGCCAGGGCAGGTTGCAGCCGGGCTTGGCGGAGCGGAGTTCGGCCTCGGCCTTCTTGTAGGCGTCGAGGACCGTCGCCGGGATGCCGGCCTCGGCCTCGCCGCGGGACACGGGCGTGCCGGCGCCGGCCGAGGGGCTGGGGTTGGGGCTCTTCAGCGGCGGCAGGTCCGTGTAGTAGGGCGAGTTGCCGGTGGCGTTGCCGGCGGCGGACCCGTCCGGCACGGGAGCGGTGGCGCCGGTCGCCGTCTGTCTGCCGGGGTCCTCGCCGGTCACTCCCGGAGCCTGGGACGCGGAGAGAGCCGCGACCGCCGCCGCGGCCACGGCGGTGGTCGCCGCTCCCTTGCGCAGCCGCCTGCCGAAATGCGCCGCCATAGAGTGAACCCCTCCCATGGACGTCCGTGCGTCCGTCTCCGTCTGTCTGCCTCGCTCTGGTGTGACGGTTGACCCCGTGATCTGGTTGCCCCTGTGCCGCCGTTCCCTCCGTGTGACGCGTGTGCGGCCGCCCGTCCTGCACGGCGACGCAGGTGACCCTACGACAACTTGCTGTGAGCGGGCACCCGTTCGCGCCCCCGATTCACCGGTTGGCCAACTGTCGTCGCCCCGCGGGGACCCGGACCGTGCTCACGCATACTGGGCGCAGTCGATCACCGGTGCCGGAGTACGGGCCGCCGGACGCTCTGGGGGTTCTGTTGCCGTTCACGCTCAGTCATGCGGCGGCCGTGCTGCCCGCGATCCGCCGGGACGGCAGCGGCCGGGGCCGGCTGGTGCCGGCGGTGCTCGTCGCGGGCTCCTACGCACCCGACATGCCCTATTACACGGCCGGTGTCCTGCCGGGCGGCATGGAGTTCGGCACGGTCACGCACGCGTTCGCCGGGGTCGTCACGGTCGACGTGCTCATCGCCTGGGCCCTCGCGGGGCTGTGGCTACTGGTCCGCGAGCCCTTGCCGGCGCTGCTGCCGCGGGCCTGGCAGGGCAGGCCGGCCGCCCTGCTGCGCTGCGGTGCGCCACGCGCGCGCGTGCGGGCCGCGTCGGCGGGCCGGTGGTACGGCTCCGCGGTGCTCGGCGCGCTCACCCATGTGGTGTGGGACGCGTTCACGCATCACGACCGGTGGGGTACGCGGCTGGTTCCGGCCATCGGCCGGGACCGGCCGGCCGGCATGCCGCTGTTCACCTGGCTGCAGTACGGGTCCTCGGTGGCGGGTGCCGTGGTGATCGCGGTGTTCGTGGTCCGCGCGCTGCGGCGGGCGCCGGGCGGGGCGGCGGCGGAAGTGCCGGTGCTGTCCGCGCGGGACCGGTGGTGCGCGTTCGCGGTGATCGGCGGCTGTGCGCTGGCGGGGGCGGCACAGCGGACGGCGCGGTGGCGGGAGCAGCGGGGTACGGCCGCGGGGCCGTGGGAACTGGTGCCCACCCTGTGCTTCGGCGTGGGCGCCGGGGTGGTCGTGGGGCTGCTGCTGTACGCCGTCGGGGTCAGGGTCTGGCGTCCGGCCGCGGGTCCTGGGGGCCCTGGGGGTCCCGGCGGGGTGGTCGGCGCGAGCCCGGAGCAGCCGGTCGCTCGGTGAGGGACGCGACGAAGACCGTGAGCGTGGGCCGGGGGCGGGATCTCGGGACCAGGGTGAGGACGAGCGCGAGATAGCCGCGGGCCAGGTCGGTCCACTGGCGCCAGTCGGGGGTGGGGGCCGGGCGGCCGGCGAGTCCGCGCCGGAGGCGCCGGGTGACGTGGCGGACGGTCGTGGCCAGGTCGGCCGGGATGCGGGCGGTGCTTGCGTCGGCCGCGAGAGCCGGGACCGGCGCGAAGGGCACGGCCTGCGCCGAGACGATGTCCGCCCAGGCCCCGGTGGCTGCCTCGGGTGTCCGGCGGTGAAGCATGCGTATACCCATGCCCGCAGTGTTGCGGCTGCGGGGGGTGGGGGGCGTTCTGACGGGGTCCACGAGAGTGACGGGCCCTCCAGGGGTTCGGCGGGATGGTGGGTGCGGGTGAGGGGGGCGCCGTGCTGGGTGGGGGGTGCGCTGCCGGGCGGGGCAGGCGCCGTACGGGTTGCGGTGGGTTCGGCACCGCCGGAGTGCGCCGCGGGGGTTGATCGCCGTTGCGGCGGACAGAGGTGGCCGGGGTGGGAAGGGGGCGGCGGAGACGGGGACGGCGGAGGACGGCGGCGGAGGGCGGCGGAGGAGGACGGCGGAGGAGGACGGCGGCGGCACGAGCGGAGGGCGGCGGCGCGAGCGGAGATCGGCGGCGCGAGCGGAGCAGCGGCTGCACGAGCGGAGGGCAGCGGCGCGAGCGGGGCAGCGCAGCGTCCCCTTCGTTCGCTTGCGACCGCCCCCGCTCGCCCCCCGCCCGCTCGTAACCGCCGCCCGGCGTCGCAGCACCCCACCGCCCGGCGTCGCAGCACCCCACCGCCCGGCGTCGCAGCCTCCCGGCGCCCGGGGTTGCAGCACCCCACCGCCCCGGCCCCCGTCCGCGCGCCGCGGGCTCTAGTGGGCTGCCGATTCCCAGTCCGGGCCCACGCCCACCGAGACGTCCAGCGGGGCCCTGAGGTGGACGGCGTCGGACATTTCACGGCGGACGAGTTCCTCGACGGCCGTCCGCTCGCCGGGGGCGATCTCCAGGACGATTTCGTCGTGGACCTGGAGGAGCATGCGGGACTTCAGGTCCGCCGCCCGCAGCGCGCTGTCCACCTTGAGCATGGCGATCTTCACGATGTCCGCCGCCGTGCCCTGGATGGGCGCGTTCAGGGCCATGCGCTCGGCCGCCTCACGGCGCTGGCGGTTGTCGCTGTTGAGGTCGGGGAGGTAGCGGCGGCGCCCGAAGAGCGTCGCCGTGTAGCCCGTCGCCCGCGCCTCGTCGACCGCCCGGCGCAGGTAGTCCCGGACCCCGCCGAAGCGCTCGAAGTACGCGTCCATCAGCGACCGGGCCTCGGCCGCCTCGATGTTCAGCTGCTGGGACAGGCCGAACGCGGACAGGCCGTAGGCCAGGCCGTACGACATCGCCTTGATCTTGCGCCGCATCTCCGCGTCGACCGCGCCGGGCTCGACGCCGAACACCTGGGAGGCGGCGGTGGTGTGCAGGTCCTCGCCGGAGGTGAACGCCTGGATCAGGCCCTCGTCCTCGGAGAGGTGGGCCATCACGCGCAGTTCGATCTGGCTGTAGTCCGCCGTCATCAGGGACTCGAAGCCCTCGCCGACGACGAAGCCCCGGCGGATCGCCCGGCCCTCGTCGGTGCGCACGGGGATGTTCTGGAGGTTGGGGTCCGTGGAGGAGAGGCGTCCGGTCGCGGCCACCGTCTGGTTGAAGGTGGTGTGGATACGGCCGTCGCCCGCGATGGTCTTGATCAGGCCCTCGACGGTGACGCGGAGCTTCGCCTGCTCCCGGTGCCGGAGCATGATCACCGGCAGTTCGTTGTCGGTCTGGGTGGCGAGCCAGGCCAGCGCGTCGGCGTCGGTGGTGTAGCCGGTCTTGGTCTTCTTCGTCTTCGGCAGCGCCAGCTCGCCGAAGAGGACCTCCTGGAGCTGCTTGGGCGAGCCGAGGTTGAACTCGTGGCCGGCCGCGGCGTGCGCCTCCTTCACGGCCTGCTGCACCGCGCCCGCGAACATCTGTTCCATCGCTTCGAGGTGCGGACGGTCCGCCGCGATGCCGTGGCGCTCCATCCGGGCGAGCAGCGCGGAGGTGGGCAGCTCCATGTCCCGGAGCAGGTCCGCGGCGCCGACCTCGGTCAGACGGGCCTCGAAGGCCGTGCCGAGGTCCAGGACGGCGCGGGCCTGGACCATCAGGGCCTCGGCCTCGGCGCCCTCGTCCGCGCCGAAGGCCAGCTGGCCGTCGGCTGCGGCGGCGGGGGCCAGCTCGCGGTGCAGGTACTCCAGGGACAGCGCGTCCAGGTCGAAGGAGCGGCGGCCGGGCTTGACCAGGTAGGCGGCGAGCGCGGTGTCCATGGTCACGCCCTCGACGCTCCAGCCGTGCTCGGCGAAGACGCGCATGGCGCCCTTGGCGTTGTGGAGCACCTTGGGGCGGTCGGCGTCGGCCAGCCAGGCCGCGAACGCGTTCTCGTCGGCCTCGTCCAGCTCGGACGGGTCGAACCAGGCCGCCGCTCCCCCGGCCGTGGCGAGGGCGACCTCGGCGACCGAGCCGGTGCCCAGCGCCCAGGTGTCGACGGTGGCGACGCCCAGGGTCCCGGCGCCGTGCTCGGCGAGCCAGGGGGCCACCTCGCCGGTGCGCAGGATGCGGCCGTCGATCTCCACGCCGTCGGTGGTGACCGGGGTGGTCTCGGCCTCCTCGGTGCCGGGGTCGACGGCGAAGAGGCGCTCGCGCAGGGACGGGTTGCGGATCTCCAGGGTGTCCAGGACCATCGCGACGGCCTTGCGGTCGTACGGGGCCCGCTCCAGGTCGGCGACCGTCCTGGGCAGCTCCACCTCGCGCTCCAGCTCGGTGAGGACGCGGTTGAGCTTGACGGACTCCAGGTGGTCGCGGAGGTTCTGCCCGGCCTTGCCCTTGACCTCCTCGACCCGCTCGACCAGCTCGGCGAACGAGCCGAACTGGTTGATCCACTTCGCGGCGGTCTTCTCGCCGACGCCGGGGATGCCGGGGAGGTTGTCGGACGGGTCGCCGCGCAGGGCCGCGAAGTCCGGGTACTGGGCGGGCGTCAAGCCGTACTTCTCGAAAACCTTCTCCGGGGTGAACCGGGTCAGCTCCGAGACGCCCTTCGTGGGGTAGAGCACGGTGGTGTTCTCGGTGACCAGCTGGAAGGAGTCGCGGTCACCGGTGACGATCAGCACCTCGAAGCCCTCGGCCTCGGCCTGGGTGGCGAGGGTGGCGATGACGTCGTCCGCCTCGTACCCCTCGACGGCGAAGCGCGGCGCGTGCATCGCGTCGAGCAGCTCGCCGATCAGCTCGACCTGGCCCTTGAACTCGTCCGGGGTCTTGGAGCGGTTCGCCTTGTACTCGGTGAACCGCTCGGAGCGCCAGGTCTTGCGGGAGACGTCGAAGGCCACCGCGAAGTGCGTGGGCGCCTCGTCACGCAGGGTGTTGGCCAGCATCGACGCGAAGCCGTAGATCGCGTTCGTCGGCTGGCCGGTCGCGGTCGTGAAGTTCTCCGCGGGCAGCGCGAAGAACGCGCGGTAGGCCAGCGAGTGCCCGTCCATGAGCATCAGCCGGGGACGGGTGCCGCCGGGGGTCTTGTCGGTCTGCTTCGGTGCTGTCTCTGCCACGTCCCCGATCCTGCCACGCCGCACCGACACTCCGGCCCGGGCGGTTCCTCCGCGGGTACGGACTGACGCGTTCCGCTCACGTGGCGTGACGGCGACGCCGCGCGGGCGGTGCGGCCGGCCGCTACCGCCCGGTTCCGTTGTCGGTGGGCCGTGGGAGGATCGTCCGCGTACTTCTCACACGCAGTCGAAGGGGACCGTGCGATGGCGACGAAGCCGCCCAAGGGTGATCCGGTTCAGGACGCGCCGCAGGTCGCGGAGCCGAAGCACGCGGCGGCCGGGCTGCCGGCCATCGGGCACACGCTGCGCATCGCCCGGCAGCAGATGGGGGTGCGGCGCACGGCGCTGACGCTGCTGCGCGTGAACCAGAAGGACGGCTTCGACTGCCCGGGCTGCGCCTGGCCGGAGCCGGACCACCGGCACGCGGCGGAGTTCTGCGAGAACGGCGCCAAGGCGGTGGCCGAGGAGGCCACCCTGCGCCGGGTCACGCCCGAGTTCTTCGCCGCGCACTCCGTCGCCGACCTGTCCGGCCGCAGTGGCTACTGGCTGGGCCAGCAGGGCCGGCTCACGCACCCCGTGTACCTCCCCGAGGGCGGCACGCACTACGAGCCGGTCTCCTGGGAGCGGGCCTTCGACATCGTGGCCGAGGAGATCGCCGCCCTCGGCTCCCCGGACGAGGCCGTCTTCTACACCTCGGGCCGTACCAGCAACGAGGCCGCGTTCCTGTACCAGCTCTTCGCGCGCGAGCTGGGCACGAACAACCTGCCGGACTGCTCGAACATGTGCCACGAGTCGTCCGGGTCGGCGCTGAGCGAGACCATCGGCATCGGCAAGGGCAGCGTCCTGCTGGAGGACCTGTACCAGGCCGACCTGATCATCGTCGCGGGCCAGAACCCGGGCACGAACCATCCGCGGATGCTCTCCGCGCTGGAGAAGGCCAAGGCGAACGGCGCGAAGGTCATCAGCGTCAATCCGCTGCCCGAGGCGGGCCTGGAGCGGTTCAGGAACCCCCAGACCCCGCAGGGCCTCCTCAAGGGCGCCGCCCTCACGGACCTGTTCCTGCAGATCCGCATCGGCGGCGACCAGGCCCTCTTCCGGCTCCTGAACAAGCTGGTCCTGGAGACCGAGGGCGCGGTCGACGAGGAGTTCGTCCGCGACCACACGCACGGCTTCGAGGAGTTCGCGGCGGCCGCGCGTGCCGCCGACTGGGACGAGACGCTGACCGCGACGGGCCTCACGCGCGCGGAGATCGAGCGGGCCCTCGGCATGGTCCTCGCCTCGAAGCGGACCATCGTCTGCTGGGCGATGGGCCTCACCCAGCACAAGCACGCCGTCCCGACCATCCGTGAGGTGGTCAACTTCCTGCTGCTGCGCGGCAACATCGGCCGCCCGGGCGCCGGCGTGTGCCCGGTGCGCGGGCACAGCAACGTCCAGGGCGACCGCACCATGGGCATCTTCGAGCGGCCCGCCCCTGCCTTCCTGGACGCCCTGGAGAAGGAGTTCGGGTTCGCGCCGCCGCGTGCGCACGGCTTCGACGTCGTGCGGGCCATCCGCGCGCTGCGCGACGGCGAGGCGAAGGTGTTCTTCGCCATGGGCGGCAACTTCGTCTCCGCCTCGCCCGACACCGAGGTCACCGAGGCCGCGATGCGCCGCGCGCGGCTGACGGTGCACGTGTCGACCAAGCTGAACCGCTCGCACGTGGTCACGGGCGCGCGGGCGCTGATCCTGCCCACCCTGGGCCGCACGGAGCGCGATGTGCAGGACGGCGGCGAGCAGTTCGTGACGGTCGAGGACTCCATGGGCATGGTGCACGCCTCGCGCGGACGTCTGAAGCCCGCGAGTGCGCACCTGCGGTCCGAGCCGGCCATCGTCTGCGGGCTCGCGCGCCGGGTGCTCGGCGAGCGCAGTGTCGTGCCGTGGGAGGAGTTCGCGAAGGACTACGCGACGATCCGTGACCGCATCGCGCGCGTGATCCCCGGTTTCGAGGACTTCAACGCGCGCGTGGCGCGGCCCGGCGGCTTCGCGCTGCCGCACGCCCCGCGCGACGAGCGCCGCTTCCCGACCGCCACGGGCAAGGCGAACTTCACGGCGGCGCCGGTGGAGTACCCGGCGCTGCCCGAGGGCCGGCTGCTGCTGCAGACCCTGCGCTCGCACGACCAGTACAACACCACGATCTACGGCCTGGACGACCGGTACCGGGGCATCACCGGCGGGCGCCGGGTGGTGCTGGTGCACCCGGAGGACGCCCGCGCCCTCGGGGTCGCCGAGGGGTCGTACGTCGACCTGGTGAGCGAGTGGCGGGACGGGGTGGAGCGGCGGGCGCCCGGTTTCCGGGTGGTGCTGTACCCGACGGCCCGGGGGTGCGCGGCGGCGTACTACCCCGAGACGAACGTGCTGGTGCCGCTGGACGCCACCGCCGACACCAGCAACACCCCGGCCAGCAAGTCCGTCGTCGTACGGCTGGAGGACCACACCGAGGACGCCCGGAGCCGTCTGGAACAATCGGCGACCGACTGAGCGTTTGCTCAGTGAGCAGCCAGCTGGACGACGAACGGAGCCGGGCCCATGGGTGAGCAGCAGCGAGTGAAGTTCCCGCAGGAGGTCATCGACGAGTACGCGGCACTCGGTGTGGACCTGCCCGCCCTGTTCTCGGCCGGGCATCTGGGCACGCGCATGGGGGTGCAGATCCTGGAGGCCTCGGCGGACAAGGTCGTCGGGACCATGCCGGTCGAGGGCAACACCCAGCCGTACGGCCTGCTGCACGGCGGCGCCTCGGCGGTGCTCGCCGAGACCCTGGGCTCGGTCGGCTCGATGCTGCACGGCGGCGCCTCGAAGATCGCGGTCGGGGTGGACCTGAACTGCACGCACCACCGCGGGGTCCGCTCGGGCCTGGTGACGGGCGTGGCCACGCCGGTGCACCGGGGCCGGTCCACGGCGACGTACGAGATCGTGATCAGCGACGAGGCGGACCGCCGGGTCTGCACCGCCCGGCTGACCTGCCTGCTGCGGGACGTGCGGCCGGGCGACGGTCCCGCGGAGCCCGCCGGAAGCTGAGCCCGGCCCCGCCGGAGCGTTGCCCCTCGCCCTCCCTGCCCTTAGCTTCGGCACATGGGACGGCGAGGAGGCCCCCGGCCGGGGCTGAGGTTCCTGGTGCTCGGGCTGGCGGTGCCGGCGGTGCTGTCCGCGACGGGCTGCGCCGGACCGAGCGGCTCCCCGCACTCCCCGGCCGCCGCCACACCCGGTCCGGGTTCCGCGGCCGCCTCTCCCCGCACGCCGGCCCCCGCCCGGCCGACCTCCGACGCAGAACTGTGCGCGCGGCTCATCACCCACTGGGCGCACGAGGTTCTCGACGGTGACTCCTACGGCGACTACCAGTCCATGGGCCTGTCCCACGGGCAGTACGAGATCCTGCGGGACGTCGTGGACGCCGCGCGGACTCTGAAACACCGTCAAGGCGCTGCGGCGGCCGACCAGTTGATCGGCCGTCAGGCACGTGCTGCGTGTACCGAGCGCTACCGCCACGGGACTCCGAGCGGAGGCCCCTGGACATGAGCGGCATCGGCCCCCCGGAGCCCGGCGAGGGCACGCGCGCCTGGGACGACCGGCAGCCGGAGGCCGCCTTCCCGGCCGGCCGGACACGCGCCTTGCTCGCGGCCCGGTACGCCCGCCACCGCCGCATCGCCTTCGCCCTCGCCGCCGCGGCCGTCCTGTCGGGGGGCGGCGGATACCTCTACGCCACCCGGCCGCAGCAGCCGCCCCCGCACCCGCCGCACAGGCCGGCGCAGGCGCCCTACCCCGCCCAAGTCGTGGACGTGACCTACCTCGACGCCCGGAGGCCCCCGGCGGGCGCCCCGCCGCGCAGCTTCAGCTTCACCGTCCTGGTGAGCGTGGCGTCGGGGCCGCCGGTCACCGTGATCCGGGTCGGCCAGCCGTACGCGGGGCTGGCCCTGACGACGAACCCGCCCACACCGTTCCGAACCCGGGCGAATTCGGCCCGCAAGATCACAATAACCATGCACGTGACGGATTGCGAAAAAGCCCCCAGGGACGCCGGGCTCCCTTTCCTCGACGTAACTCTGCGTAATACGCGTGCAATACAGACACAGAGCTTCATCCCCGGAGCACGCTACGCACAGGACCTCTCCCACGCCCTGGAAGTCGCCTGCAGCAACAGATCCAGGTAATCACCAAAACAGCTGAGACACCTGGAAAGATCATGGCGAGTCCTGCGGGTTCTCAAAATGTGGACAGCGCGAATCCACCTGAATTCCACCTTCCACCCCACCCAGTACCGCTCTGCATTACGTCGTGTCATAACAAGAGCGTCACAGCCTCGGTCAGACACTCCTCCACGTTCCCCACACACGCTTAGAGTCACGGCCAGTCACCGCGCCTTCAGATTGTCCAAAATCAGCGCGGCGCGCGACTCGACCGCTTCCACGGGGAGGCGGTTGTGCCTGGGGAAAGGACTGATCGTGCGTCAACGTTCGCTTATCGCCATCACCGCCGCGCTGGCGGCGGGAGCGCTCACCCTCACCGCCTGCGGCTCGCGCGACAGCGGCGACAAGGGCTCCGACTCGGGCAACGGCGGCACCACCGTCGTCATCGGCGTGGACGCCCCCCTGACCGGCGACCTGTCCGCCATGGGCCTGGGCATCAAGAACTCGGCGGACCTCGCCGCCAAGAACGCCAACAAGCAGAACCTGGTCAAGGGCGTCACCTTCAAGATCGACGCCCGCGACGACCAGGCCCAGCCCTCCGCCGGCCAGCAGAACGCCTCCACCTTCGTCTCGGACAAGAGCGTCCTCGGCGTCGTCGGCCCGCTCAACTCCTCGGTCGCCGAGTCCATGCAGAAGGTCTTCGACGACGCCAAGCTGGTCCAGGTCTCCCCGGCCAACACCGGCCCGGCCCTGACCCAGGGCCCGGACTGGCAGACCAAGAAGGTCCGCCCGTACAAGGCGTACTTCCGCACCGCGACCACGGACGCCATCCAGGGCCCGTTCGCCGCCCAGTACGTCTACAACACCGCCAAGAAGAAGAAGGTCTTCGTCATCGACGACAAGAAGACCTACGGCTCCGGCCTCGCCGCCACCTTCACCACCGAGTTCAAGAAGCTCGGCGGCAAGGTCGTCGGCACCGAGCACATCAACCCCGACGCCAAGGACTTCTCCGCGGTCGCCACCAAGGTCAAGAACTCCGGTGCCGAGGTCGTCTACTACGGCGGCGAGTACCCGCAGGCCGGCCCGCTCAGCAAGCAGATCAAGGCCGCCGGCGCCAAGATCCCGCTGGTCGGCGGCGACGGCATCAAGGACGACACCTTCATGAAGCTGGCGGGCTCCGAGGCCACCGGCGACCTGGCCACCTCCGTCGGCGCCCCGGTCGAGGACCTGCCCTCCGCCAAGCAGTTCGTGGCCGACTACAAGGCCGCGGGCTACAAGGAGGAGTACTCCGCCTACGGCGGCTACGCCTACGACTCCGCCTGGGCCGTCATCGAGGCCGTGAAGAAGGTCGTCGACGCCAACGGCGGCAAGCTGCCCTCCGACGCCCGCGCCAAGATCACCGAGGCGATGCAGGGCGTGGCCTTCGACGGCGTGACCGGCAAGGTCTCCTTCGACGAGTACGGCGACGCCACCAACAAGCAGCTGACCGTCTACGCCGTGAAGAACGGTGCCTGGGTTCCCGTCAAGTCCGGTACCTACACCGGCTGATCCACGCCCGACCCACTCAAGAGCCGCGCGGGGCGCTGTTCCACTGGCGTCCCGCGCGGACTCGCATCCGGCCACATCCCTCGCACTTTCCGAACGCTCGGAGGACATGCGGTGAACGAACTGCCGCAGCAGCTGGTCAACGGCCTGCTACTAGGATCCATGTACGGGCTGGTCGCCATCGGCTACACAATGGTCTACGGCATTGTCCAGCTCATCAACTTCGCCCACGGCGAGATCTTCATGACGGGCGCGTTCGGCGCCCTCACGGTCTGGCTCTGGCTCCCCGGCGGCACCAGCATGTGGCTCGCGCTGCCGCTGATGATCGTCGGCGCCGTCATCGTCGCGGTCGCCATCGCCGTCGGAGCGGAACGGTTCGCCTACCGGCCCCTCCGCAACGCGCCCCGCCTCGCCCCCCTCATCACCGCCATCGGCCTCTCCCTGGCGCTCCAGCAGGCCGTATGGGCCTGGTACCCCGAGGCGAAGTCCGCGCGCACCTTCCCGCAGATCGCCGGCGGCCCCTTCGAGATCGGCAGCGTCACCATCCAGACCGGCGACATCTTCCTCGTCGTCGCCGCCCCCATCAGCATGGCCGTCCTCGCCTACTTCGTCATGAAGACCCGCACCGGCCGCGGCATGCAGGCCACCGCACAGGACCCCGACACCGCCAAGCTGATGGGCGTCAACACCGACCGCATCATCGTCATCGCCTTCGCGCTCGGCGCCGCCTTCGCCGCCGTCGGAGCCGTCGCCTACGGCCTGAAGTACGGCGAGATCAACTTCCGCATGGGCTTCATCCTCGGCCTGAAGGCGTTCACCGCGGCCGTCCTCGGCGGCATCGGCAACATCTACGGCGCCATGATCGGCGGCGTCGTCCTCGGCGTGGCAGAGACCCTGGCCACCGCCTACATCGCCGACATCCCCGGCATGGACAAGTTCGGCAGCCAGTCCTGGGCCGACGTCTGGGCCTTCGTACTCCTCATCCTCGTACTGCTGTTCAGGCCACAGGGCCTGCTCGGCGAGCGCGTCGCGGACAGGGCGTGAGACCGATGACCACACAGACCACCGCACCCGACACCCCCGGCGCCCGCAACGCCGACACCCCCTCCGGTCTGCTCCCCCTGCCGGAGAACGCCGCCCGCGCCCTCGCCCTCGGCGGCAGCGTCCTCACGATCGCCTCCACCTTCCTCGCCTGGACCTGGACCTCCGCCTTCCCCGGCGACCTCACCGTCTACGGCTACCCCGGCGGCCTGCAGGTCCTCGTCCTCATCGGCGCGGCCCTCGCCACCGTCTTCGCCCTGGCCTCCTACGGCCTGCGCGGCCTCGCCTGGCTGGTACCCGCCGGCCCCGCCCCCGCCCTGAAGTTCGCGACCCTGGCCACCTTCGCCACCGCCTGGTACACGGTCATCGCGATCAGCACCGACCTCGGCGGAGTCGTCAACCTCGAACCCGGCGGCTACCTCGTCGCCGTCGCCAGCCTCGCCGCCCTCGCCGGCGCCCTCTCCCTGCCGTTCCAGCGGCCCGAGCCCGACCCGATCGACCCCGACGACACCGGCTGGGAGAAGTTCAAGCACGGCGCCGCACACAAGTGGGAGATCACCAAGGCGGTCTTCGCCGGCGGCTCCCCCCGGCCCGTCGCCGCCCTCCCCTCGTACGCCGAGATCCTCATCATCGTCGCGATGCTCTCGCTCGGCCTCGTCGTCTTCACCTACGGCATCGGCACCGAGTACGACGAACTGTTCATCGGCTTCCTCATCACCGCCGGCCTCGGCTTCGCCGCCCTCAACAAGGCCGGCGTCATCGCCCACGCCTCGCAGATCGCCTCCCGGCACACCAACATCACCATCTGCGGCGCCTTCGTCGCGGCGGCCCTGTTCCCCTTCACCCAGACCGACGACCAGTACGCCACCCTCGGCGTCTACATCCTCATCTTCGCCACCGTCGCCCTCGGCCTGAACATCGTCGTCGGCCTCGCCGGCCTCCTCGACCTCGGATACGTCGCCTTCCTCGGCGTCGGCGCCTACGCGGCCGCCCTGGTCTCCGGCTCCCCCAGCTCCCCCTTCGACGTCCACTTCCCGTTCTGGGCCGCCGTCCTCGTCGGCGCCGTCGCCTCCCTCGTCTTCGGCGTACTCATCGGCGCCCCCACCCTCCGACTGCGCGGCGACTACCTCGCCATCGTCACCCTCGGCTTCGGAGAGATCTTCCGCATCACCGCCAACAACCTCGACGGCACCTCCGGACCCGACCTCACCAACGGCTCCAACGGCGTCTCCTCCATCCCCAACCTCGACGTCCTCGGCTTCGACTTCGGCGCCCAGCACGACATGGGCGGCTTCACCATCGGCCGGTTCGCCAACTACTTCTTCCTCATGCTGATCATCACCGCCGTCGTGGTGCTGGTCTTCCGCCGCAGCGGCAACTCCCGCATCGGACGCGCCTGGGTCGCCATCCGCGAGGACGAGACCGCCGCCCTCGCCATGGGCATCAACGGCTTCCGCGTCAAACTCATCGCCTTCGCCGTCGGCGCCTCCCTCGCCGGCCTCGCCGGCACCGTCCAGGCCCACGTCACCTACACCGTGACCCCCGAGCAGTACCTGTTCGCCGGCCCCATCCCGCCCAACTCCGCCTTCCTGCTCGCCGCGGTCGTCCTCGGCGGCATGGGCACCATCAGCGGACCGCTCATCGGCGCCGCCCTGCTCTTCCTCATCCCCAACAAGCTCCAGTTCCTCGGCAACTACCAGCTCTTCGCCTTCGGCCTCGCGCTCATCCTGCTCATGCGGTTCCGCCCCGAGGGCCTCATCCCCAACCGGCGCCGCCAGCTCGAATTCCACGAAGACGCCGAAGCGCCCACCCTCCTGACGAAGGCGGGGGCCTGACCACCATGACCACCGACACCACCACCAAGAACACCACCCCCGGCGCCGCCGCGCCCGGCGAAACCGTCCTCGACGCCCGCGGCGTCACCATGCGCTTCGGCGGCCTCACCGCCGTACGCGGCGTCGACCTCACCGTCGGCGCCGGCGAGATCGTCGGCCTCATCGGCCCCAACGGCGCCGGCAAGACCACCTTCTTCAACTGCCTCACCGGCCTGTACGTCCCCACCGAGGGCGAAGTCCGCTACAAAGGCAACGTCCTGCCGCCCAAGTCCTTCAAGGTCACCGCGGCCGGCATCGCACGCACCTTCCAGAACATCCGGCTGTTCGCCAACATGACCGTCCTGGAAAACGTGCTCGTCGGCCGGCACACCCGCACCAAGGAAGGCTTCTGGTCCGCCGTACTCCGCGGCCCCGGCTTCCACAAGGCCGAAAAGGCCTCCAGAGACCGCGCCATGGAACTGCTGGCCTTCGTCGGCCTCGACCACAAGGCCGAACACCTCGCCCGCAACCTGCCCTACGGCGAACAGCGCAAACTCGAGATCGCCCGCGCCCTGGCCAGCGAACCCGGACTGCTGCTCCTCGACGAACCCACGGCCGGCATGAACCCGCAGGAGACCCGAACCACCGAGGAACTGGTCTTCGCCATCCGCGACATGGGCATCGCCGTCCTCGTCATCGAGCACGACATGCGCTTCATCTTCAACCTGTGCGACCGCGTCGCCGTACTCGTCCAGGGCGAAAAGCTCATCGAGGGCGACAGCGCCACCGTCCAGGGCGACGAACGGGTCGTCGCGGCCTACCTCGGCGAACCCTTCGAGAACGCACCCGGCGCCGAAGAGGCCGCCGAAGTGGAAGCCGCCGAGGCACACGCCGACACCACCACGGACGCCGCGCCCGGCAAGGAGGACGACCGATGACCACACTGCTGGAAGTCGAGGACCTGCGCGTCGCCTACGGCAAGATCGAGGCCGTCAAGGGCATCTCCTTCAAGGTCGACGCCGGCCAGGTCGTCACCCTCATCGGCACCAACGGCGCCGGCAAGACCACCACCCTGCGCACCCTGTCCGGACTCCTCAAGCCGGTCGGCGGCCAGATCAAGTTCAACGGCAGGTCGCTGAAGAAGGTCCCCGCCCACCAAGTCGTCTCCCTGGGCCTCGCCCACTCCCCCGAGGGCCGGCACATCTTCCCGCGCATGAGCATCGAGGACAACCTGCGCCTCGGCGCGTTCCTGCGCAACGACAAACCGGGCATCGAGAAGGACATCCAGCGCGCCTACGACCTCTTCCCCATCCTCGGGGAGCGGCGCAAGCAGGCCGCGGGCACCCTCTCGGGCGGTGAGCAGCAGATGCTGGCCATGGGCAGAGCACTGATGTCCCAGCCGAAACTGCTCATGCTGGACGAACCGTCGATGGGCCTGTCGCCGATCATGATGCAGAAGATCATGGCGACCATCGCCGAACTGAAGGCACAGGGCACCACGATCCTGCTGGTCGAGCAGAACGCCCAGGCGGCGCTCTCCCTCGCCGACCAGGGTCACGTCATGGAGATCGGCAACATCGTCCTGTCCGGCACGGGACAGGACCTGCTGCACGACGAGTCCGTCCGCAAGGCCTACCTCGGCGAGGACTGATCCGTCCGCACGGATCCGTCCGTATACGACGACGAGGCCCGCGCCCTCTTCTCCGGGGCGCGGGCCTCGTCGTACGCGGGGACCGTTCAGCTCTTCTTGGCCGCCTTCTTCTCCTCGCTGTCCGCGATGACCGCCTCCGCGACCTGCTGCATCGACATGCGGCGGTCCATCGACGTCTTCTGGATCCAGCGGAAGGCGGCCGGCTCGGTCAGGCCGTACTCCGTCTGCAGAATGGACTTCGCGCGGTCGACCAGCTTGCGGGTCTCCAGCCGCTGCGAGAGGTCGGCGACCTCCTTCTCCAGCTGCTTCAGCTCGGTGAACCGGGAGACGGCCATCTCGATCGCCGGCACGACGTCGCTCTTGCTGAACGGCTTGACCAGGTACGCCATGGCACCGGCGTCCCGGGCACGCTCGACGAGGTCGCGCTGCGAGAAGGCGGTGAGCATCAGGACCGGCGCGATGGACTCCTCGGCGATCTTCTCGGCCGCGGAGATGCCGTCCAGCTTCGGCATCTTCACGTCCAGGATCACCAGGTCCGGCCGGTGCTCACGGGCCAGCTCGACGGCCTGCTCACCGTCCCCGGCCTCGCCGACGACGGTGTACCCCTCCTCCTCCAGCATCTCTTTCAGGTCGAGCCGGATCAGGGCCTCGTCCTCGGCGATGACGACACGGGTCGTCAGCGGAGGCACGTGCGACTTGTCGTCGTCGGGCACGTCTACGGGCTGGGGCGACTCGGCGGTCACGGGGGCTCCTCGTTCAGGGCAGGGGTACTGCTGACAAGAGCCTACCTAGCTACGGTAAGGTGGGGGCACGGCGGGTGCCCGTCGACCTTGCTTTTCAAGGGAGCCCCGGTAGCCCAGCGGTAGAGGCAATGGTCTCAAACACCATCCAGCGTCGGTTCGAATCCGACCCGGGGTACTTTTCCTAAGAAACGAAGATTCGCTCGAAAGGTGGAGGTTCACGTTCTCGTGAATCTCCACCTTTTCCGCGTGTCGCCGCGCTCGGCCTCGCAGGATTGTCACGTGGCGCTCATAAACACCCACGTCGGCCCCAAGCACTGATCAGGCCCCGTCCCTACTTCGGGCTGTCGTCCTCGCCGATGTGGTGGACGCGGACCATGTTGGTCGAGCCGGAGACGCCGGGTGGGGAGCCTGCCGTGATCACCACCACGTCGCCCTTGCGGCAGCGGCCGTACTTCAGGAGCAGTTCGTCCACCTGGTCGACCATGGCGTCGGTGGAGTCGACGTGCGGGCCGAGGAAGGTCTCGGTGCCCCAGGTGAGGCTGAGCTGGGAGCGGGTGGCCGGTTCGGGGGTGAAGGCCAGGAGGGGGATCGGGGAGCGGTAGCGGGAGAGGCGGCGGGCGGTGTCGCCGGACTGGGTGAAGGCGACCAGGAACCTGGCGCCGAGGAAGTCGCCCATTTCGGCGGCGGCCCGGGCGACCGCGCCGCCCTGGGTGCGCGGTTTGTTCCGCTCGGTGAGCGGTGGCAGGCCCTTGGCCAGCATGTCCTCTTCGGCCGCGGTGACGATCTTCGCCATGGTGCGTACGGTCTCGACGGGGTGTTTGCCGACACTGGTCTCGCCGGAGAGCATCACGGCGTCGGTGCCGTCGAGGACGGCGTTGGCGACGTCGGAGGCTTCGGCGCGGGTGGGCCGGGAGTTCTCGATCATCGAGTCGAGCATCTGGGTGGCGACGATCACCGGCTTGGCGTTGCGTTTGGCGAGTGTGACGGCGCGCTTCTGGACGATCGGCACCTGTTCCAGGGGCATCTCGACGCCGAGGTCGCCGCGGGCGACCATGAGGCCGTCGAAGGCGGCGATGATGCCGTCGAGGTTCTGGACCGCCTGGGGTTTCTCGATTTTGGCGATCACCGGGAGGCGGCGGCCTTCGTCGGCCATGATGCGGTGGACGTCCGCGGCGTCGTCGCCGCTGCGGACGAAGGAGAGGGCGATCACGTCGAAGCCGGTGCGCAGTGCCCAGCGCAGGTCGTCGCGGTCCTTTTCGGACAGGGCGGGGACGGAGACGGCGACGCCGGGCAGGTTGAGGCCCTTGTGGTCGGAGACGACGCCGCCTTCGAGTACCCGGGTGCGGACGCGGGGGCCGTCGACGGCGGTGACTTCGAGGCAGACCTTGCCGTCGTCCACCAGGATGCGTTCGCCGGGGGTGACGTCGGCGGCGAGGCCGGCGTAGGTGGTGCCGCACTGGTGGCGGTCGCCTTCGGCGCCGTCCTCGACGGTGATGGTGAAGGCGTCGCCGCGTTCAAGGAGTACGGGTCCTTCGGTGAAACGGCCGAGCCGGATCTTCGGGCCCTGAAGGTCGGCGAGGATTCCGACGCTGCGGCCGGTTTCGTCGGCCGCCTTTCGTACGCGGTGGTAGCGCTCCTCGTGCTCGGCGTGCGTGCCGTGGCTGAGGTTGAAGCGGGCGACGTCCATTCCGGCTTCGACCAGTGCCTTGATCTGGTCGTACGAGTCGGTGGCGGGTCCCAGTGTGCAGACGATTTTTGCTCGGCGCATGAGTCGAGCCTATGGCTTACCCGTGGGTAGAGAATTGGCGCCGTATGACTACTCAACAGACTTTAGGCAAAGGCTTATTGACAACTGTTGAATTGTGCGGTGGTTCGCTCCTATGAGCGATGGTCACCAGATCGCAACCTTCCGGACCTGTTGTGGGCAGTCATGCTCAGGTCAGAATCTACGCGCGTTGTTCGATCACCGCCAAGGAGAACCGAGAGATGCCGTTGAACCGCCGGAAGTTCCTGAAGAAGTCCGCCGTCACCGGAGCGGGAGTGGCGATCGCCGGTACGGCGGCGGCCCCGGCGGCCGAGGCGGCGGAGGTCACGAAGCCCGGGCACCCCGTGAAGCGGTACTCCCTGACCGTCATGGGCACCACCGACCTGCACGGGCACGTCTTCAACTGGGACTACTTCAAGAACGCGGAGTACGCCGACAAGGCGGGCAACGCGATGGGCCTCGCCCGGATCTCCACCCTGGTCGAGCAGGTGCGCAAGGAGAAGGGCCGCTGCAACACCCTGCTGCTGGACGCCGGTGACACCATCCAGGGCACCCCGCTGACCTACTACTACGCCAAGGTGGACCCGATCACCGCCAAGGGCGGCCCGGTGCACCCGATGGCGCAGGCGATGAACGCGATCGGGTACGACGCGGCGGCCCTCGGCAACCACGAGTTCAACTACGGCATCGAGACGCTGCGGAAGTTCGAGGACCAGCTCGACTTCCCGCTGCTCGGTGCCAACGCGGTGGACGCGAAGACGCTGAAGCCCGCCTTCCCGCCGTACTTCATGAAGACGTTCCACGTGCCGGGCGCGAAGCCGGTGAAGGTCGCCGTGCTCGGCCTGACCAACCCGGGCATCGCGATCTGGGACAAGGCCTACGTCCAGGGCAGGCTGGCGTTCCCGGGCCTGGAGGAGCAGGCCGCCAAGTGGGTGCCGAAGCTGAGGTCGATGGGCGCGGACGTGGTCGTCGTCTCGGCGCACTCGGGTACCTCGGGCACGTCGTCGTACGGTGACCAGGTGCCGTACGTGGAGAACGCGGCGGCCAATGTGGCCAGGCAGGTGCCCGGGATCGACGCGATCCTGGTCGGGCACGCGCACGTGGAGATCCCGGAGCTGAAGGTCGTCAACGAGCAGACCGGCAGGACGGTCGTGCTGTCCGAGCCGCTGTGCTACGCCGAGCGGCTCACCCTCTTCGACATCGAGCTGGTGTTCGCCAAGGGCCGCTGGGAGGTGGAGTCGGTCTCCGCGTCGCTGCGCAACTCCAACTCCGTCGCCGACGACCCGAAGATCACGAAGCTGCTCACCGACGAGCACCGGAAGGTCGTGGCGTACGTCAACCAGGTCGTGGGCCGGGCCACCGAGACCCTGACGACCGTCGAGGCCCGTTACAAGGACGCGCCGATCATCGACCTGATCACCAGGGTCCAGGAGGACGTGGTCAAGGCGGCGCTCGCGGGCACCGAGTACGCCTCGCTGCCGGTGATCGCCCAGGCCTCGCCGTTCTCCCGGACCTCCGAGATCCCGGCCGGCGACGTCACCATCCGGGACCTGTCGAGCCTGTACGTCTACGACAACACGCTGGTCGCGAAGTTGCTGACGGGTGCCCAGGTGCGCGCGTACCTGGAGTACTCGGCGGAGTACTACGTCCAGACGGCCGCCGATGCCGCGGTCGACGTGGAGAAGCTGACCAACGCGGGGGGCCGTCCGGACTACAACTACGACTACGTGTCGGGTCTGTCGTACGACATCGACATCGCCCAGCCGGCCGGGTCGCGGATCAGGAACCTGACGTTCGGCGGGGCCGCGCTGCAGGACGACCGGCAGTTCGTGCTGGCGGTGAACAACTACCGGGCGAACGGCGGCGGTGCCTTCCCGCACGTCGCCACCGCCAAGGAGCTGTGGTCGGAGTCGACGGAGATCCGTACCCGGATCGCGGAGTGGGTGACGGCGAAGGGTGTCCTGGACCCGAAGGACTTCGCGTCGGCGGACTGGAAGCTGGTGCGCGAGGGCAAGCCGGTCTTCTAGAGCCATCAGGAGTGACGGGTCGACGGCGTCGGCGATCGCCTGCGCGCCGACGCCGTTGACGTGCAGACCGTCGCCGCTGTCGAGCGCGGCGCGGGTGCGTTCGGGTGCGGCCGGGTCGGCGTCGGCGGCGGCGACGTCCACGACCGCGTCGAACGCGGGCGCCCCGACCGCCGGCGGCCGTTCATCTTCCGTCGACGAGCGGGGTGAGCCGGCGGGGTTGGCCGGCCCGTGGGACGCGGGCGGCCGGCTGGTCCAGTCCGAAGGAGGTGAAGGCGGTGCGCTGCGGGAGCGGGTACGGCTCTTTGCCGGTGAGCGAGTTGAGGATGGTGGCGCTGCGCCAGGCGGCCAGGCCGAGGTCGGGGGCGCCGACGCCGTGGGTGTGCAGTTCGGCGTTCTGGACGTAGACGGAGCCGGTGACCGAGGGGTCGAGGTCGAGGCGGTACTCGGTGTCGATGCGGGGGCGTTCGCTGCTGTCGCGGCGGATGTAGGGGTCGAGTCCGGCGAGGAGGCGGCCGAGGGGGCGTTGCCGGTAGCCGGTGGCGAGGACGACGGCGTCGGTGGTGAGCCGGGAGCGGCTGTCCTGCTGGAGGTGTTCCAGGTGCAGTTCGATCCGGGTGTTGGCGATGCGTCCGGCGGTGCGGACGCGGACGCCGGGGGTGAGGACGGTGTCGGGCCAGCCGCCGTCCAGGGTGCGCCGGTACAGCTCGTCGTGGATGGCGGCGAGGGTGCCGGCGTCGATGCCCTTGTGGAGCTGCCACTGGGCGGCGGTGAGCCGGTCGCGGACGGGTTCGGCGAGGGCGTGGAAGTAGCGGGTGTAGTCGGGTGTGAAGTGTTCCAGGCCGAGCTTGGAGTACTCCATGGGGGCGAAGGCCTCGGTCCGGCCGATCCAGTGCAGTTTCTCCCGGCCGGCCGGGCGGTGCCGGAGCAGGTCGAGGAAGACCTCGGCGCCGGACTGTCCGGAGCCGACGACGGTGACGTGGCCGGCGGTGAGGATGTCGGCGCGGTGGTCGAGGTAGTCGGCGGCGTGGACGACGGGGACGCCGGGCGCGTCCACGAGGGGGCGGAGGGGGTCGGGGACGTAGGGGGCGGTGCCGATCCCGAGGGCGATGTTGCGGGTGTGGGTGCGGCCGAGGGCCTGGGCCTCGCCGTCGGCGTCGAGTTGGGTGAAGTCGACTTCGAAGACGTCGTGTTCGGGGTTCCAGCGGACGGCGTCGACCTGGTGGCGGAAGTGCAGTCCGGGGAGGGACTGGGCGACCCAGCGGCAGTAGGCGTCGTACTCGGCTCGCTGGGTGTGGAGGCGTTCGGCGAAGTAGAAGGGGAAGAGCCGTTCGCGGGTTTTGAGGTAGTTGAGGAAGGTCCAGGGGCTGGTGGGGTCGGCGAGCGTCACCAGGTCGGCGAGGAAGGGGACTTGGACGGTGGCGCCCTCGATGAGCAGTCCGGGGTGCCAGTCGAAGCGGGGGCGTTGTTCGTAGAAGACGGTGTCGAGTTCGGCGAGGGGGTGGGCGAGGGCGGCGAGGGAGAGGTTGCACGGGCCGATGCCGATGCCGACCAGGTCGCGGGGTGCGGCGGGGTCGTGGCGTGGGGGGTGGGTCATGCGGGGGTGTTTCCTTCGGCGAGTTCGGCGAGTTTGAGCAGCTGGGCCAGGTCGTCCGGCCGGGTGTGGGGGTTGAGGACGGTGGCTTTGAGCCAGAGCCGGCCGTCGGCCCGGGCGCGGCCGAGGACGGCCCGGCCGTCGTGCAGCAGTGTGCGGCGGACGGCGGCCACGGCGTCGTCGGCGGCGCCGGCCGGGCGGAACAGGACGGTGCTGATGACGGGGTGGTCGTACAGCTCGAAGCCGGGGTGTTCCCGGATGAGCGCGGCGAATTCGCGGGCTCGGGTGCAGACCTGGTCGGCCAGGGCGCCGAGTCCGCTGCGGCCCAGTGTCTTGAGGGTGACGGCGATCTTCAGGATGTCGGGGCGGCGGGTGGTGCGCGGGGAGCGGCCGAGCAGGTCGGGGTATCCGGCTTCGGTGTCGTCCTCGGCGTTGAGGTAGTCGGCGCGCTGGTGGAGGGCGGCGAGTTCGTGGGGGCGGGCGAGGGCGAGGAGTCCGGCGGCGACCGGCTGCCAGCCGAGTTTGTGCAGGTCGAGGGTGAGGGTGTGGGCGGCTTCGAGGCCGGCGAGTTTGTCGCGGTGCCGGTCGCTGAAGAGGAGGCCGCCGCCGTAGGCCGCATCGATGTGCAGCCGGGCGCCGTGGGCGGTGCACAGGCCGGCGATCTCGGGCAGCGGGTCGATGAGGCCGGCGTCGGTGGTGCCGGCGGTGGCGGCGACGAGCAGCGGGCCGGGGAGTGCGGTGAGGGCCTCGTCGAGGGCGGCCGGGTCCAGGGTGCCGGTCGGGGTGGGGATCACGACCGGGTCGGGCAGGCCGAGCAGCCAGGCGGCGCGGGGCAGGGAGTGGTGGGCGTTGGTGCCGCACACGAGGCGCACGGTGCCTCCGTGTGCCTCGCGGGCGAGCAGCAGGGCGAGCTGGTTGGATTCGGTGCCGCCGGTGGTGACGAGGGCGTCGGCGAGGCCGGCGGTGCGGGCGAGGGTGCGGGCGACCGCGGCTTCCAGGGCGGAGGCGGAGGGGGCCTGGTCCCAGGAGTCCAGGGAGGGGTTGAGGGCGCTGGCGGCGAGGTCGGCGGCGGCGGCCACGGCGAGCGGCGGGGCGTGCAGATGGGCCGCGCACAGCGGGTCGGCGGGGTCGGCGGCGCCCGCTGCGAGCACCTGGACGAGGGTGTGCAGGGCGTCGGGGTCGCCGGTGTCCGGCAGGACGTCTCCGAGGGCGTCGGCGACGCGGGCGGCGACGGCGTCCGGTCCGCCGGCGGGCAGGGGTCCGCCGCGCTCGCGGCCGCCGGCCGCGAGCGCGTCGAGCACGGTGTCGAGGAGGGGCCGCAGGGCGTCGGGGCCGCCGGGGCCCGAGGCCAGGGGTGGCGTGCTCATGAACCCTCCTCCGCTCGCGCACCCCGCCTCGGGTCCGGGGCTTCCGGTTCGGGGGTGGAGTTCCAGCTTGTACCGGAAGGGAGCCCGGTGTCCCGGAAGCCCGGCGAACGGAACCCGAAAGTGTGTACTGCCGTGCGCGGCGGAGGTGTTGGGGGCCTGTGCGGGGTTAGGCCCGGAAGTCGTCGGCGTGGTCGCGGGCCCACCGGGCGAAGGTGCGGGCGGGGGTGCCGGTGAGGTCGCGCACGGTGGTGGTGATCTCCGGGGGGACGCCGACGGTCTCGGCGAAGGTCTGCAGCAGTCGTTCGAGCATCTGCGGCGGTACGTGCGGGAACAGTTCCCGGCCCGCTTCGGCCGGGTCGGTCTCGACGAAGGTGAGCGTGCGGCCGAGGGCCTCGCCGATCGCCGCGACCTGGTCGGCGTTGCTGGTCGTCTCGGGTCCGGTGAGCCGGTGCACGGCGCCTTCGTGGCCGCTGTCGAGGAGGACGCGTTCGGCGACGGCGGCGATGTCGTCCTCGTGGATGGGTGCGGACAGTCCGTCCGCGAAGACGCCGCGGACGGTGTCGCCGGCGCGGATCTGCGGGGCGTACTGGAGTGCGTTGGTGGCGAAGGCGTTGGGGCGCAGGAAGGTCCAGTCGAGTCCGCTGTCGCGGATCTGCTGCTCGGCGGTGGCGTGCATGACGTGGATGGGGTGGGTCTCGTCGGCTCCCTCCTGGATGATGCCGCTGGAGAGCAGTACGACGTGCCGTACGCCGTGTTGGCGGGCGGCCGCCAGCAGCGGGGCGGTGCCGGCCTGGGCGTACAGGAAGAGCTTGGTGGCGCCGGTGAACAGGGCGGCGGGGTCGTCGGGCCGGAACGGCACCACCTCGGCCCGCTCGGGCAGTGCGGCCCGCCGCGGGTCGCGGGTGAGCGCCCGGACGGGCTGTCCCGCGGTGAGGAGTCGGTCGACGAGGGCACGGCCGACGTTGCCGGTCGCGCCGGTCACTACGATCACGGTGCTGCCTCCGGTGCTGGGGGGTTGGCTGACCGCCCGAGCCTAGGAACGCGGCCGGTCCGCCGCATCGTCGGCAGGGACCAGCCGCGTCCTACGTCGCAGGACCTACGCCGTCCTACTCCCCCTGCTCCGCCCGCTGTCCGTCGCGCACGTTCAGGGCGCGGGACAGGTCGTCCAGGCGGTCGGCGAGGGTGCGGCGCAGGGCCGGGGTGAGGTCGGCGTCGCGCAGGCAGGCCTCGCCGAGTGCCAGGTTCTCGGTGTCGACGGCGTGGGCCGGGAAGGCCCAGCGGCCGGCGGCGACGGCGATGGCGGGGCCGCGGCGGGCGGCGACGGCGGCCGCGTCCGGGTAGAAGCGCGGGACGTACTGCCGTACCAGTTCGGCCTGTTCGGGTTGCCAGAAGCCCTGGGCGGTGGCGGTGAACAGGTAGTTGGACAGGTCGTCGCCGGCGAACATCGCCTCCCAGGCGGTGTGCTTGGCCTCCGGGTCGGGCAGTGCGGCGCGGCAGCGGGCGGCGCCCTCCTGGCCGCTGGCGCTCGGGTCGCGTGCCAGTTCGGCGGCGATGGCGTCCTCGTCGGTGGCGCCGAGCACGGCGAGCCGGGCGAGGATGCGCCAGCGCAGTTCGGGGTCGAGTTCGGGGCCGCCGGGCACCGTGCCGTCGGCGAGCCAGGCGGCGATGGTCTCGGGGTGGGCGGCGACGGAGATCAGGTGCCGTACGGCGATCAGGCGCAGGCCGGGGTGGTCGCCGTCCTCGGTGCGCCGCAGCAGGTCGCGGCAGAGCGAGGTGAGGGTGGCCAGGGCGGCCGGGCGGTCCTCGGGGGTCAGGTACTGGTCGGCGAGCTGGCCGGCGGCGAAGGCGAGGACGCCCTGGGCGACGGCCAGGTCGGTCTCGTGGGGCAGGTGGGTGCGGGCCGTCTCCAGGTAGGCGGCGGGCGGGAGTTCGCCGTCGCGGACGGCGTCCCGGAGGGCGTTCCAGACGACCGCGCGGGTGAGCGGGTCGGGCAGGCCGGACAGGGCGGTGCGGACGGTCTCGAAGGACGCGGCGTCGAAGCGGACCTTGGCGTAGGTGATGTCGCCGTCGTTGAGGAGGACGAGTGCGGGGCGTTTGCCGATGGGCTGCGGGGCGGTCTGCGGGACGTCGAGGTCGATGCGTTCGCGCAGGACCAGCCGGCCTTCGCCGGCGACGTCGTGGTCGTACAGGCCGGCGGTCAGGCGGTGCGGGCGGCTGCCGGTGCGGTCGGCGGTCAGGGTGCAGGTGCCGCCGGCGGAGGCGATCGCGGGGATGAGCGTGTCGACGCCGGTGGTGCGCAGCCAGCTGTCGGCCCAGGCGGGCACGTCGCGGTCGGTGGCCGAGGCGAGGGAGTCGATGAAGTCGGCGAGGGTGGCGTTGCCGAACCGGTGCCGCTTGAAGTGGGTGTTGATGCCGGCGAGGAAGTCCTTCTCGCCGAGCCAGGCGGCCAGCTGGCGCAGCGCGGAGGCGCCCTTGGCGTACGAGATGCCGTCGAAGTTGAGCAGGGCGGAGGCGGTGTCGTCGACGTTCTCGGGGGCGACCGGGTGGGTGGTGGGCCGCTGGTCGGCGTCGTAGCCCCAGGCCTTGCGGGTGACGCCGAACTCGGTCCAGGGGTCGGTGAACCGGGTGGCCTCGGCGGTGGTCTGGTAGCCCATGTACTCGGCGAAGGACTCGTTCAGCCAGATGTCGTCCCACCACTTGAGGGTGACGAGGTCGCCGAACCACATGTGGGCCATCTCGTGCGCGATGACCATGGCGCGGGTCTGCCGTTCGGTGTCGGTGACGGCGGAGCGGTAGACGAAGTCGTCGCGGAAGGTGACCAGGCCCGGGTTCTCCATGGCGCCCGCGTTGAACTCGGGGACGAAGGCCTGGTCGTAGGAGTCGAAGGGGTACGGCTCCTCGAACTTCTCGTGGTAGCGGTCGAAGCACGCCCGCGTGATGTCGAGGATCTCCTCGGCGTCGGTGTCGAGGTGGGGTGCGAGGGAGCGGCGGCAGTGGATGCCGAAGGGCAGTCCGCGGTGTTCGGTGCGCACCGAGTGCCAGGGGCCGGCGGCGACGGCGACCAGGTAGGTGGAGACCGGCGGGGTGGGTGCGGCCCGCCAGAGGCCGTCGCCGCGGTGGTCGGTGACGCCGTTGGCGAGGACGGTCCAGCCTTCGGGCGCCTTGACCGAGACCTCGAAGACGGCCTTGAGGTCGGGCTGGTCGAAGGCGGCGAAGACGCGCTGGACGTCGTCCATGAACATCTGCGTGTAGACGTAGGTCTCGCCGTCGCTGGGGTCGGTGAAGCGGTGCATGCCCTCGCCGGTGCGGGAGTAGCGCATGGCCGCGTCGAGGCGCAGTTCGTGTGCGCCGGCGGTGAGGTTCTTCAGCGGGAGCCGGCCCTCGCTCAGCGACTCCGGGTCGAGCGGCTGTCCGTCGAGGGTGACGCTGCGCAGCTCGGCGGGCTTCAGCTCGACGAACGTGTCCCCGTCGGACCGCGCGGTGAACCGGATCGCGGTACGGGAGTCGAAGGTCTCGGCACCGGTGGTGAGGTCCAGTTCGACCGTGTAGTGGTGGACGTCGAGGAACTGTGCACGGAGCTGCGCTTCGTCGCGCGTGAGTACGGACATGCAGGACATGCTGCCTGATGGGACCGGCAGCGCACAGGGGCGGATCGGTACATGGCTTTTGTCCCCTGTGCGCGCCCCTGTCCGGCGGCCGTGCCGGGCCCGGGTGAGGCCCTGGTCGGTCGCGGGTTCAGGCGTCGTGCGCCGGTTGTCCGCCGTGGGTGTCCTCGGCGATCCGCTCGTGGTGCCGGATCACCTCGGCGATGATGAAGTTCAGGAACTTCTCGGCGAACGCCGGGTCGAGCTTGGCGTTCTCGGCGAGGCTGCGCAGCCGTTCGATCTGCCGGGCCTCGCGGGCCGGGTCGGCGGGCGGCAGCTGGTGCAGCGCCTTGAGCCGGCCGACCTGCTGGGTGCACTTGAAGCGCTCGGCGAGCATGTGGACGACGGCCGCGTCGATGTTGTCGATGCTGTCGCGCAGCCGGTCCAGTTCCTGGCGGACCTCGGGGTCGACGGCACCGTTGCCGGTGTTGCTGGTGGTCATGGGGGCCCACCCTATGCGCTGCGGGGGCCGGTTCCTACGGGGTGTCCGGGGAGTGGATCAGCGGCGGATCGGCGGGGTCGGGGACGCGGTCGTGCCAGCCACCGGGGACGGTGCGGCCCTGCTGGGCGCGGAAGCGGACGGGGGCGAGGCCCACGCGCCGGGTGAAGAGCCGGGAGAAGTAGGCGGGGTCGTCGTAGCCGACGCGGCGGGCGACGGCGGCGACGGGCAGTTCGGTGGCGGCGAGGAGGTCCTTGGCCCGGGCGAGCCGGATGCCGAGCAGGTAGTCCTTCGGGGTGCGGCCGGCCGCCCGGCGGACCGCGTCGCGCAGCTCGGCGGTGGTCATCCCGTGCCGGGCGGCGTGGTCGGCGACGGTCAGCGGTGTGCAGGCGTCCCGGGCGAGGGCGGCCAGCAGCCGGTCGCCGTCGGGGGCGAGGCCGGCGCGGGCGCGGCGCAGGGCGACGAGGAGTTCGTGGACGGCGGCGCCGGTCTCGACCTCCAGCAGGGGGTTGCCCGGGCGGGCGGCCCGGGCGATGCGGGCGATGACCGCGCGGGGGCCGGCGGCGTCGGTCAGCGGGACGACGGGCCGGTCGGGTTCGATGCAGCCGAGGTCGCGGTAGGCGGCGGTGGCGGGTCCGGTGAAGTCGACGAAGCCCTCGTCCCAGCCGGTGTCCGGGTCGGGCGCGTAGTGGTGGGGGACGCCGGGGGTGAGCCACAGCAGGGCGGGCGCGGTGACGGTCGTACGGGGGCCGTCGGTGCCGCGGTACCAGCCGCGGCCGGCGCTGATCACGACGGCGACGTGGTGGCCGAGGGTGCGCGGGCCGACCGTGGGCAGCGCGCCGTGCTGGAGGCCGACGCCGAGGCAGACCAGGCCGAGGCGGTGGTGGGCGGGGCCGGGGCTGAAGAACCGCATCCAGGTCCGGTACATCGGCGCTCCCTGCGGTGTGCTGCGCGGCGCGTTTTTGTCCAAGCAGCGCCGATCTTCGTCCATGGCGCGGGCCGCCGGAAGGGGTGAGGGTGGAGGGACGGGCGGGGTCGTGGCGGGAGGGTGCGTGGGCGAGTTCGCGGTCGGGGAGTCCGGGTTTCTGCTGGACGGGCGGCCGGTGCGGCTGCTGTCCGGGGCGCTGCACTACTTCCGGGTGCACGAGGCGCAGTGGGGGCACCGGCTGGCGATGCTGCGGGCGATGGGCCTGAACTGCGTGGAGACGTACGTCCCGTGGAATCTGCACCAGCCGCGCCCGGGGGTGGTCCGGGACGTGGGGGCGGTCGGCCGGTTCCTGGACGCGGTCCGGGCGGCGGGGATGTGGGCGATCGTGCGGCCGGGGCCCTACATCTGCGCCGAGTGGGAGAACGGCGGGCTGCCGGCGTGGCTGACGGGCGAGCCGGTCACGCGCGCGCGTACGCGTGACGAGCGGTTTCTGGGCCATGTCCGGGACTGGTTCCGCCGGCTGCTGCCCGGGATCGTGGCCCGCCAGACCGACCGCGGCGGACCGGTGATCATGGTGCAGGTGGAGAACGAGTACGGCAGCTACGGCAGTGACACCGGCTATCCGGCGGAACTGGCCGGCCTGCTGCGCGCGGAGGGGGTCGCCGTTCCCCTCTTCACCTCGGACGGGCCCGAGGACCACATGCTGACCGGGGGCTCGCTGCCCGGGGTGCTCGCCACGGTGAACTTCGGCTCCCACGCGCGCGAGGCGTTCGCCGCACTGCGCCGCCACCGTCCCGGGGGCCCGCTGATGTGCATGGAGTTCTGGTGCGGCTGGTTCGACCACTGGGGCGGCGAGCACGTCGTACGGGATCCGGCCGGGGCCGCCGAGGCGCTGCGGGAGATCCTGGAGTGCGGGGCGTCGGTGAACCTCTACATGGCGCACGGGGGCACGAGTTTCGGGGGCTGGGCGGGCGCGAACCGGGGCGGCGGCGCGCTGCACGAGGGCCCGCTGGAGCCGGACGTGACCTCCTACGACTACGACGCGCCGGTGGACGAGTACGGCAGGCCCACGGAGAAGTTCCGGCGCTTTCGCGAGGTGCTGTCCGCGTACCATCCCGGTCCGCTGCCGGACCCGCCGCCGCGGCCCGCCGTGCTCGGCGCCCCGGCCGGGGCCGTGCTCACCGGCTGGGCGCCCCTGGCCGGGGTGCTGGAGGCGCTGGGCGGCCCGGAGACGCTCGCCCCGGTGCCGCCCACGTTCGAGGAGCTGGGCGTCACCCGGGGTCTCGTGCGCTACACGGTGGACGTGCCGGGACCGCGGCAGCCGTACCCGCTGACCGTGCGCGGGCTGCGGGATCTCGCCGTGGTGTACGTCGACGGGGTGCGGGCCGGGGTGCTCACCGAGGAGGAGGCGGTGCTGGAGGAGCCCGTCGCGGGCCCCGCGCGCGTGGAGCTGTGGGTGGAGTCCCTGGGGCGGGTGAACTACGGGCCGCGGCTCGGTGAGGCGAAGGGCGTCACCGGCGGTGTCCTGCACGAGCGGCAGTATCTGCACGGGGTACGCGCGCGGGGGCTGGATCTGGACGCGTTCGCCGGCGGGGTGGGCGCGGTGTCCTTCGGCGCGGTGCCCGGGGAGGGGGCGCCGGGGCTGTACCGGGGCTCGGTCACGGTCCGCGGGGCCGGGGACGCCCGGCTGGAGCTGCCGGGCCGGACCCGCGGCTTCGTCTGGGTCAACGGTTTCAACCTGGGCCGCTACTGGTCGGCCGGGCCGCAGCGGTCGCTGTACGTGCCCGGGCCGGTGTTGCGGGAGGGCGCGAACGAGGTGTGGCTGCTGGAGCTGGACGGGGGCGCGGCGGGCCCGTCGGCGCCGCGTCTGCTGCCCGTGTGACCGGCCGGCCGCCGGGGTCGTCCTCGTCCGCGCCGGGGTCCTTCCCGCCTACAGTGGAGAGGAGTTCCGGCGTCTTTGGGGGTGCCGACGTGGCGAACGGCGGACCGGTCCGGCACGGCTACCCGCACCTGGAGACGGTGCGGGCGGCGGTCACCGCGCTGTACCGGCGGCTGTCCCGTGACACCGTCGAGGCGTTCTCCGTCAGCGTGGCCCCCGCCGACGTGGCCTTCTGCGACACCGACGACCTGTACCTGGGCGCGCAGCGGGTGGCGCGGGAGATCGTGCGGCACTTCCGGCTGCCGGACGCGCGGCTGATCGTCGGTTTCCGGGAGATGACCCACGCGGCGAACGTCGAACTGGCGGCGGGCCCGGAGTACTTCGTCGAGCTGAACGACCGGTTCCGCACCCATCGCAGGGACATCGGCGCGGCCCTCGCCCACGAGGTGGCGCACGTCTACCTGCACCGCCTGGACCTCGCCTTCCCCACCACGGCGGAGAACGAGATCCTGACGGACACGGCGACGACCTACCTGGGCGCGGGCTGGCTGCTGCTGGATGCCTACCGGGAGGACGGGGTGTCGTCGCAGAAGCTCGGCTATCTCACCCCGGAGGAGTTCGGGTACGTCCTGGCCAAGCGGGCGCTGCTGTTCGGCGAGGACCCGTCCCCGTGGTTCACCAGCCCGCAGGCCTACACCGCCTACGCCGAGGGCCTGGACCTGGCCCGCCGGGACGGGCAGCAGCCGCCGCTGACCGGGGCCGGCTGGGCGGGCCGCCGCCGCTACGCCCACGACCGCCGGAACGCCGCCTCGGCGGCGCCGGCGGCCGGTTACTCCTTCGCCCCCGACAGCGGTGGCCGCCTCCGGGTGAGCTTCCCGTGCCCGACCTGCCACCAGCGGATCAGGGTGCCGGTGCAGGGGCGGGTGCGGGCGCGGTGCGGGCTGTGCCGGACGGTGCTGGAGTGCGACACGTAGCCGCGCACGCCCCCTGCACGCCTCCCTGCCCGTCCGGCTGAGCCGCGCGGGGTCAGTCCTGGTGGTCCGGCACCGCCCGGCGGGGCAGTGCCGCGCACAGCACCGCGCACCCCGCGAACACCCCCACGACCCAGGGCATCGACTCGGACAGTGCCTCGGACAGCCCCTGCCCCGCGGCCCCGAAGAACACCGTGCCGATCACCGCCGCGCCCAGCGCACCGCCGAACTGCTGAGCCGTGGAGAAGATCCCGGACGCGCCCCCGGCCAGCTCCGCCGGCACCGCCGAGAGCACCACGTTCACCAGCGGCACGACCAGGAACCCGAGCCCGGCGCCGGCGACCACCAGGCCCGGCACCAGCGGCCACGCGCCCGCGTGCGGTGCCGGCGCGCCGTCGGTGGCGGCCCACACCCAGCCGAAGCCGCCGGCCATCAGCAGCGCCCCGGCACCGAGCACCAGCCGCCCGTACCTGACGGCGAGCCCGTCGGCGGCCGGTGCGGTCAGGAAGCCGCCGGCGGAGAACGCGACCGTGACCACGCCGGCCTGCATCGGCGTGTATCCCTCGCCGCCCTGCAGCCAGACCGCGAAGACCAGGAAGAAGCCCTGCATGCCGACGGAGAACAGCAGCTGCACGAGCACGCCCACCGAGAAGGCGGGGAGCGAGAACGCGCGCGCGGGCAGCAACGGCACGGTTCCGGGCCGGTGCCGCCGGGCCTCGTACCGGCCGAGGCCGGCCACGGTCACCACGCCCGCCGCGAGGCAGAGCCAGCCCCACAGCGGCCAGCCGTTCTCCCGGCCCTGCACCAGCGGCAGCACGATCGCGACGAGGCCGCCGGCCAGGACCACACTGCCGAGGGCGTCCGGCCGTCCCGCCGACCGTTCCCGCGTGGCCGGCACCAGCAGCAGTCCGCCCACGAACGTGGCCGCCGCGACCGGCACGTTGACGAGGAACACCGAGCGCCAGCCCCAGCCGAACAGGTCGGCGTCGGTGAGGACCCCGCCGAGCAGCAGTCCGACCGCCGAGGCGAACCCCGCGACGGCGCCGTACATCCCGAAGGCGGCGCCGCGCTCCTTGCCCTGGAACAGGGTGCGGAAGGAGCCGATCACCTGCGGGACGAGTACGGCCGCCAGGACGCCCTGGACGGCTCGGGCGGCGATCAGCTGGCCCGGTGACTGGGCGATGCCGCACGCCAGGCTCGCCAGGCCGAACCCGGCCGTACCGGCGAGGAAGAGCGGGCGGCGGCCGACGCGGTCGCCGAGGTGGCCGGAGACGATCAGGGCGGCGGCGAAGCCCAGCAGGTAGGCGGAGACGATCCATTGCAGGTCGCTCGCGGAGGCGTGCAGGTCGCGGCTGACGGACGGGACGGCCACGTTGACGATCGTGGTGTCCAGCAGGTCCATCAGGGCCGCGGTCATCATCACGACGGCGGCGGCCCAGCGGCGCGGATGGGGTTGCGCGGTGGCCGGCGGGTGTGCGGTGGCGGTCGTGGACATGGGGTCCCCCCTCGCTCGATTTATTTCGTTCGACCTAACGAAAGAGTTCCACCGCAGAGCCCTGCCCCGCAAGTACTTAGTTCGACCGAACGAAATATTTGCTAGCCTGAGCCCATGACCGAGGGAGACGACAAGCGGGACGAGACGCTCCGGCGGCTGATGGAGGTGGGCCGCGTCCACAGCGGTGTCACCGTGATGTTCCATTCGGCGATCGCCGCGAAGCAGGGGCTGAACGCCACGGAGGAGAAGACCCTCGACCTGCTGGAGCGGCACGGCCCGCTGACCGCGAAGGACCTGGCCCGGCTCACCGGTCTGGCCCCCGCCTCCGTCACCGGCCTCGTCGACCGCCTGGCGGCCAAGGGCTTCGTACGCCGGGTCGGTCACCCCACGGACAAGCGCCGGGTGCTGGTCGAGCCGAACCAGGAGAAGATCGGCGAACTCGCCGGGTTCTTCGCGGACTGGGCCCGCGAGATCGTGGCGGCGTGCGAGGAGTTCAGCACCGAGGAGCTGGAGACGGTGGTCCGCTTCCTGGGCGTGATGGCGGAGCGGCAGCGCGCGGCCGCCGCCCGGCTCACCTCCGGCTGAGGCCCGCCCGGCGCACCCTCCGGCGAGCGGACCGGGGGCTCGCTAGCCCTCCCGTGTCCACGGCCGCAGTTTCTCCGGGTTGCGGACCGCCCAGATGCGGGTGACGCGTCCGCCGGTGACGTCGAAGGCGGCCACGGTCACCACGACGCCGGCGCGCCGGGCCACCAGGCCCGGCAGCCCGTTGACCGACCGCTCCAGGAGTTCGAGCCCCGGAGCCCTGTCGGCGATCGCGACCATGTACTGGGCGATGCGCGCACCGCCCTCGACCGGGCGCAGGACGGCGCCGACCATGCCGCCGCCGTCGGCGGCCATCACGGCGGCCGGGTCGAGGAGACCGACGAGGGCCGCGATGTCCTTGGTCTCCCACGCCGCTTTGACGTGCCGCACCACGTCGGCCCGGCCGGCGCCCGGCACCGCGGCGGGCGCGCCGCCCACCCGCCGCCGGGCGGAGGCCGCCAGCTGCTTGCAGGCCGCGGGGGTCCGGCCGAGAACGGCGGCGATCTCGGCGAACGGGTACCGGAAGACGTCGTGCAGGACGAACGCCACCCGCTCCGCGGGCGTCATCGACTCCAGCACGACGAGGAAGGCCATGGTCACCGACTCGTCCAGGACGATCTGGTCGGCGGGATCCGCGGGGCCGGCCGCGTCGGCGCCGCCCGCGTGGTCCTCCTCGGCACGGCCGGGCAGCGGCTCGGGCAGCCACACGCCGACATAGCGTTCCCGGCGGGCCCGCGCCGAGCCGAGCAGGTCCAGGCAGATACGGCTGGTCACCGTCGTCAGCCAGGCGCCGGGGGACAGGATCTCCTTCTGCCGGCTCGGCGGGAGCCCGTACCAGCGTGCGTAGGCGTCCTGTACGGCGTCCTCCGCCTCGGTCACCGAACCCAGCAACCGGTAGGCGACATTGATCAGTTGGCGTCGCTCGCCGGCCACGTCCGTGCCGGTCCCGACCGTTCCCATGCTTCCGGCCGCCCCCTCGCCTTACCTTTCGCAGGCCCGTGTCGTCGGACTGGTGAGACCTTATCGATCCACTGCCCTAGGGCGGACAAGGGGACTGTGACATGGCCACTCAGATGACGGCGACGGCGAACGCACGGCGCGGCTCCTCGTTCCTGCGCATCGCGATCGCCCTGCAGACCCTGACCATCTTCCTCCAGGCGGTGTCCGCCGGACTGCTGCTGACCTCGTCCTACGGGGAGACGCTGCACGGCGTCGGCGCCCGGGTGATGTACGGGGCGTCGATGCTGTACCTGCTCGCGGCGGTGCTGGCGTGGAAGCCGGGCGGCGGCTCGCCCCGGCCCGTCTGGCACGCGTCGGGTTTCCTCGTCCTCGCCTCGGTCCAGGTCGTGCTCGGCATCGCGCACGTCCCGTCGGTCCACCTGCCCCTGGGCGTGCTGATGTTCGGCCTGAGTGTGCTGGCGCTGGCCCGGCGGTAGGGAACGCCCACGGCACCCGCGGGTTCCTACGTCCCGTACACCCGGCCCGGCGGCTCCGCCTCCGCCAGGAGGCGCCGGGCCGCCCGGCCCGCCTCGGCCGGGGTCCAGCGGGCTCCCCTGTCGGCCGTGGGCCCGGGGCGCCAGCCCTCCATGACGGTGATCCGGCCGCCCTCCGCCTCGAACACCCGGCCGGTCACCCCCGCGCTGCCGGCCGAGCCGAGCCAGACCACGAGCGGGGAGACGTTCTCGGGTGCCATGGCGTCGAAACCGGCGTCCGGTGCGGTCATGGCCGCGGCGAAGACACGCTCCGTCATGCGGGTGCGGGCGGCCGGCGCCACGGCGTTGACCTGGACGCCGTAGCGGGCCAGTTCGGCCGCCGCGACCAGGGTGAGGCCGACGATCCCGGCCTTGGCGGCGCTGTAGTTGCCCTGACCGACCGAGCCGAGCAGACCGGCCCCGCTGCTGGTGTGGACGACGCGGGCCACCGGGGTGCGGCCGGCCTTGGCCTCGGCGCGCCAGTACGCGGCGGCGTGCCTGAGCGGCAGGAAGTGTCCTCTGAGGTGGACCCGGATCACGGCGTCCCAGTCGTCCTCGCCGAGACCGACCAGCATCCGGTCGCGCAGGAAACCGGCGTTGCTGACGAGGGTGTCGAGCCGGCCGTAGGTCTCCACGGCGGTGCGGACCAGGCCGGCCGCGCCCGTGCCGGTGGCGATGTCGGCGCCGTGGGCGACCGCGTCACCGCCCGCCGCCCGGATCTCCGCCACGACGGCGTCCGCGGGCCGCTCGGCGTCGGGCGCGCCGTCCAGCGCGACGCCCAGGTCGTTGACGACCACCCGGGCACCCTCGGCCGCGAAGGCGAGCGCGTGCGACCGGCCCAGTCCACGACCGGCACCGGTGACGGCCACGACCCGGCCCGAGCAGATTCCGTTCGTCCTCGCGGGCACGCTCATCTCAGCTCTCCCTGTCGGCGGTCGGGGCTTCGGGGGTGTCGGATCCGGCGGTGGCCGCGTCCAGGAACGCCGGCCTCTCCCCGCCTCCGTGCACGTGCAGGCTCGCCCCGCTGATGTAGGCGGCGGCGTCCGAGGCGAGGAAGACGGCGGCGGCCCCGATGTCGGCGGGGAGGGCCAGGCGGCCCAGCGGGACGGTGCGGGAGACGGCGGCGAGGCCGTCGGGGCCGCCGTAGTGCAGGTGGGCCAGGCCGGTGCGGACCATGCCGACGACGAGCGTGTTGACCCGGACCTCCGGCGCCCACTCCACGGCCATGGAGGCGGCCAGGTTCGCGAGCCCCGCCTTGGCCGCGCCGTAGGCGGCCGAGCCGGGCGAGGGGCGGCCCCCGCTGACGCTGCCGACCATCACGATCGAGCCCCTGCTGCGCCGGAGGTGGTCGTAGGCGGCGAGGGACGCGGTGAGCGGGGTGACCAGGTTCAGCTCGACGACCCTGGCGTGCCGTTCGGCGTCGGCGTCGGCCAGGCGCCGGTACGGGGTGCCGCCCGCGTTGTTGACGAGCACGTCCAGCCGGGGCAGCGCGGCGAAGAAGGCCCGGACGGCGGGCGGGTCGCGCAGGTCGAGCGGGGCGAACTCGACGCCGGGCGAGAGCTGTTCGGGAGGCCGGCGGGCGCAGGCCAGGACCCGGGCGCCCGCGTCCGCGAAGGCCCGGGCGATGCCCGCGCCCACTCCTCGGGTGCCGCCGGTGACCACGACCGTGCTGCCGCGCAGTGAGTTGTCCACAGGGCCTCCCGGTTGTCCGCGCCGACTGCTAGCTTCGAAGCCTCGCACCTAACAAATGTTTGGTGGAAAGGTAGCTGATGCGCCCATGGGTGTCTCCTGTTCGTCCCCAGAAAAGGGGATTTCCGTGGTCACCGTCGACTACCCGCCGGTCAACGCGCTGCCGGTGCGCGGCTGGTTCGCCCTGGCCGACGCCGTGCGCGCGGCCGGCCGGGACCCGGGGATCCACTGCGTGGTCCTGGCCGCCGAGGGGCGCGGGTTCAACGCGGGCGTCGACATCAAGGAGATACGGACGGCCGGCCAGGAGGCCCTGATCGGCGCCAACCGGGGCTGCGCGGAGGCCTTCGCGGCGGTCTACGAGTGCGAGACACCGGTGGTCGCGGCGGTGCAGGGCTTCTGCCTGGGCGGCGGGATCGGCCTGGTGGGCAACGCGGACGCGGTGGTGGCGAGCGAGGACGCGGCCTTCGGACTGCCCGAGCTGGACCGGGGCGCGCTGGGCGCGGCGACCCATCTGGCCCGGCTGGTCCCGCAGCACCTGATGCGCGCGCTGTATTACACCGGGCGCACGGCGAGCGCCGCCGAACTGCACGCGCACGGCTCGGTGTGGCGGGTCGTGCCGCGCGCGCAGCTGCCGGGGGCGGCGCTGGAGCTGGCCCGGCAGATAGCCGCGAAGGACGGACGGCTGCTGCGCATGGCCAAGGCCGCCATCAACGGCATCGATCCGGTCGACGTGCGCCGCAGCTACCGCTTCGAGCAGGGCTTCACCTTCGAGGCCAACCTCGGCGGACTGGCGGCCCGGGTCCGCGACACGTTCGGGCGGCAGGGGAAGGAGGGGGTGTAGATGGCCGACAAGACGATGACCGCCGAGGAGGTGGTGTCCCGGCTGGCGAGCGGGATGACCCTCGGCATCGGCGGGTGGGGCTCGCGCCGCAAGCCGATGGCACTGGTCCGGGCGCTGCTGCGGTCCGGCATCGGCGATCTGACGGTCGTGGCGTACGGCGGCCCGGACGTCGGCATGCTGGCCGCCGCCGGCCGCATCCGCAGGCTGGTCACCGCGTTCGTCACCCTGGACTCGATCCCGCTGGAACCGCACTACCGGGCCGCGCGCGAGCACGGCGGCCTCGCGCTGACGGAGGTCGACGAGGGGATGTTCCAGAGCGGGCTGCGCGCGGCGGCACAGCGCCTGCCCTTCCTGCCGGTGCGGGCGGGAATCGGCTCGGACGTCATGCGGGTCGGCCCGGACCTGAGGACGGTGACGTCGCCGTACGCGGACGGGGAGACGCTCGTGGCGATGCCCGCGCTGCGGCTGGACGCGGCCCTGGTGCACGTCCACCGCGCCGACCGGCTGGGCAACGGCCAGTGCCTGGGCCCGGACCCGTACTTCGACGACCTGTTCTGCGAGGCGGCGGACGCGGCCTACGTCTCCTGCGAACGGATCGTGGACACCGCCGAGCTGGCCGAGGCGGCCGTCCCGCAGTCGCTGCTGCTCAAGCGGCTCGCGGTGACGGGTGTGGTGGAGGCGCCCAACGGCGCGCACTTCACCTCCTGCGCCCCCGAGTACGGCAGGGACGAGGAGTTCCAGCGGCGGTACGCGAGCACGCCCTGGCCGGAGTTCGCCGCACGCTTCCTCGGCGCGGACGAGGCCGCCTACCGGGCGGCGGTCCGGGAGTGGCGGACGGAGCAGGAGCGGTGAGCGCCACCCGCGCCGAGTACTGCGTGCTCGCCTGCGCCGAGGCCTGGCGCGGCGCCGGGGAGGTCCTGGCGAGCCCGATGGGCCTGATCCCGTCGCTGGGCGCGCGGCTGGCCCGGCTGACGTTCGCGCCGGAGCTGCTGCTGACCGACGGCGAGGCCCTGCTGGTCCGCCCGGACGGCACCCCGGAGGGCTGGCTTCCCTACCGGCAGCACCTGGAGCTGGTGGCGGGCGGCCGGCGGCACGTGATGATGGGCGCGAGCCAGCTCGACCGGTACGGCAACCAGAACATCTCCTGCATCGGCGACTGGGCGCGGCCCCGCAGACAGCTCCTCGGGGTGCGCGGGGCACCGCTGAACACACTGAACAACCCGACGAGTTACTGGGTCCCGAGACACTCCCGGCGGGTGTTCGTGGAGCGCGTGGACCTGGTGTGCGGGGTGGGGTACGACCGGGCGGCCGGCCTGGGTGCCGCGGCCCGGTTCCACCGCATCGACCGGGTCGTCACCGACCTCGCCGTGCTCGACTTCGCGACCCCGGACCACTCGATGCGGCTGGCCTCGGTGCATCCGGGGGTGAGCGTGGAGCAGGTGCGGGAGGCGACGGGGTTCGAGCTGGCCGTGCCGGACGAGGTGCCGTACACCCGGGAACCCGAGGCGGCGGAACTGCGGCTGATCCGCGAGGTGCTGGACCCGCAGGGGGCGCGCACGCGCGAGGTGCCGCAGGGGGCGGGGGGCTGATGGAGACCGCACTGACCCGGCTGGTCGGGGTCCGCCACCCGATCGTGCAGACCGGGATGGGCTGGGTGGCCGGGCCCCGTCTGGTCTCGGCGGCGGCGAACGCCGGCGCCCTCGGCATCCTGGCCTCGGCGACGATGACGCTCGATCAGCTGCGGGACGCGATCAGGGAGGTGCGGTCGAGGACCGGCGCGCCGTTCGGGGTGAACCTGCGGGCCGACGCGGGCGACGCACCGGACCGGGTGCGGATCCTGGTGGAGGAGGGCGTCCGGGTGGCCTCCTTCGCCCTGGCCCCCTCTCCCGGGCTGATCGCCGAACTGAAGGCGGCGGGCGTGGTGGTGATCCCGTCCGTCGGGGCCCGGCGGCACGCCGAGAAGGTGGCGGCCTGGGGTGCGGACGCGGTGCTCGTGCAGGGCGGCGAGGGCGGCGGGCACACCGGTGAGGTGGCGACGAGTGTGCTGCTGCCGCAGGTGGTGGACGCGGTGCGGATACCGGTGGTGGCGGCGGGCGGCTTCTTCGACGGGCGGGGCCTGGTGGCGGCGCTGGCGTACGGGGCGGCCGGGGTGGCGATGGGCACGCGGTTCCTGCTCACCTCCGACTCGACGGTGCCGGACGCGGTGAAGGCCCGGTATCTCGCGGCGACGGTCCGGGACGTCACGGTGACCCGGGCGGTGGACGGGCTGCCGCACCGGATGCTGCGCACCGACCTTGTGGCGGCGCTGGAGCGGTCGGGCCGGATACGCGCCCTCGCGCACGCGGTGCGGCGGGCGGCCGGCTTCCGGCGGCTGTCGGGGCTGACCTGGCGGCAGCTGGTCCGCGACGGCCTCGCCCTCCGGCACGGCAGGGAGCTGTCCTGGAGTCAGGTGCTGCTCGCCGCCAACACGCCGATGCTGCTGAAGTCGGCGATGGTGGACGGCCGGACGGATCTGGGGGTGATGGCGGCCGGCCAGGTCGCCGGGGTGATCGGCGACCTGCCGTCGTGCGCGGAACTGGTGGAGCGGATCCTGCGGGAGGCGGAGGAGGCGCTGACCGCGCTGGCGGGGCTCAGAGCCGTTCGATGATCGTCACGTTGGCCTGGCCGCCGCCCTCGCACATGGTCTGGAGGCCGTAGCGGCCGCCGGTGCGCTCCAGTTCGTGCAGCAGGGTCGTCATCAGCCGGGCTCCGGTGGCGCCGAGGGGATGGCCGAGGGCGATCGCGCCGCCGTTGACGTTGACCTTGGCGGGGTCGGCGCCGGTCTCCTTCAGCCAGGCGAGGACGACCGGCGCGAAGGCCTCGTTGATCTCCACGAGGTCGATGGCGTCGAGGGTCAGGCCGGTCTTCTTCAGGGCGTGCGCGGTGGCCGGTATGGGCGCGGTGAGCATGCGGATGGGGTCCTCGCCGCGCGCGGAGAGGTGGTGGACGCGGGCGCGCGGGCGCAGTCCGTGGTCCCGGACCGCCCGTTCGGAGGCGAGCAGCAGGGCCGCGGCCCCGTCGGAGACCTGGGAGGAGCAGGCCGCGGTGACGGTGCCGCCGTCGAGGACGGGCCGCAGCGCGGCCATCTTCTCCAGGGAGGTGTCCCGGCGCGGCCCCTCGTCCACGGTGACCCGGCCGCAGGGGACGGTCTCGCGGTCGAAGCGGCCGGTGTCGATCGCCCAGATCGCGCGCCGGTGCGAGCCCAGGGCGAACTCCTCCTGCCGGGCGCGGCCGATGCCCCACTGGGCGGCGATCGTCTCGGCGCCGGCGAACTGGTTGACGGGCCGGTCGCCGTAGCGGGCGCGCCAGCCGGTGCTGCCGAGGAAGGGGCCGTCGGTCAGCCCGAGGGGGACGGCGGCCTGCCGGGAGGCGAAGGCGATGGGGACCTGGGACATGTTCTGCACGCCGCCCGCGACCACCAGGTCCTGGGTGCCGGAGAGCACGGCCTGCGCCGCGAAGTGCACGGCCTGCTGGGAGGAGCCGCACTGGCGGTCGACGGTGACGCCGGGCACCTCCTCGGGGAGGCCGGCGGCCAGCCAGCTGGTGCGGGCGATGTCGCCGGCCTGCGGCCCGACCGTGTCCAGACAGCCGAAGACCACGTCGTCCACGGCGGCCGGGTCGATCCCGGAGCGCTCCACCAGCGCGGTGAGCACCCGCGCGCCCAGGTCGGCCGGGTGGACCGCGCTCAGCCCTCCTCCGCGCCGGCCCACCGGTGTGCGGACCGCTTCGACGATGTAGGCCTCGGCCATGGCAACTCCCTGTGACGGAAAGGGGCTATTCGCGTACGGCGATCCCGTCCAGCACCATCGACAGGTACTGGCGGGCGATCTCCTCGGGGCTGTGCCGGCCGCCGGGCCGGTACCAGGAGGCGGCGACCCAGACGGTGTCGCGCACGAACCGGTAGGTGAGCCGGACGTCCAGGTCGGCGCGGAAGACCCGCTCGGCGACCCCGCGTTCGAGCGTGCTCAGCCACGCCTTCTCGAACCGGCGCTGGGACTCGGCGAGAAAGGTGAACCGGTCCTGGGCGACGAGCTGTTTGCTCTCCTTCTGGTAGATCGCGACGGCGGCGCGGTGCCGGTCGATCTCCCGGAAGGACTCGGTGACCAGCGCCTCCAGCGTCTCGCGGGGTCCGAGTCCGGAGGCGAGGACGGTGTCGTAGCCGTCCCAGAGTTCGTCGAGGAAGGTCCGCAGGATCTCCTCGAGCATCGACTCCTTGGAGTCGAAGTGGTAGTAGAGGCTGCCCGCGAGCATCCCGGCGTGGTCGGCGATCCGGCGGACGGTGGTGGCGTTGTAGCCGTGCTCAGCGAAGACCTCGGCGGCGGTGTTGAGGAGTTCTCCGCGCCGGGCCGCTGCCGCGGTCACCTGGGGCTTCTTCTTGGTCGGCACGCACCCATTGTGGTCTGCTCCGCTGTTCACGGGTGCTGGCTGCTGACGGCGACGACCTCGCCGGTCATGTAGGAGGAGTAGCCGGAGGCGAGGAAGACGATCACGTTGGCCACCTCCCAGGGCTGGGCGTACCGCCCGTAGGCCTCCCGTTCGGTCAGGTCGGCGAGGAGTTCGGCGGAGGTGACCTTCGCCAGGTGCGGGTGCATGGCGAGGCTGGGGGCGACGGCGTTGACGCGCACGCCGTAGGCGGCGGCCTCGACGGCCGCGCACCGGGTCAGCGCCATCACGCCGGCCTTGGCGGCGGCGTAGTGGGCCTGTCCGGCCTGGGCGCGCCAGCCGACGACGGAGGCGTTGTTGACGATGACCCCGCCGCCGGTGCCGCGCATGGCGCGCAGGGCGGCCCGGGTGCAGCGGAAGGTGCCGTTCAGGGTGACGTCCAGCACCCGGGACCACTGCTCGTCGGTCATGTCGACGAGGTCCGAAGTGCCCCCGAGCCCGGCGTTGTTGACGACGACGTCCAGCCGCCCGTGCGCGGCGACGGCCGCGTCGAACAGGGCCCGCACCTGGGCCTCGTCGGTGACGTCGCACGGCAGCGCGGTGACCGCGCCGGGGAACCGGCGGCCCAGTTCGGCCTCGTGCTCCGTCAGCCGGCGCGGGTGGGCGTCGCTGATCAGCACCCGGGCGCCCTCCTCCAGGAAGCGGCGCGCGGTGGCTCCGCCGATGCCGGTGCCGGCCGCCGCGGTGACGACGGCGGTGCGCCCGCGCAGCAGTCCGTGCCCGGGGACGTAGTCCGGGCTCTCGACGCCTGTCATGGGGCCACGCTAACCTACCAAACACTTGTTAGGGAAGGTGACCGGCGCGGAAGGAAGGCGGCTCCCGTGGACCTGACCCACTCTCCGGCCGACGAGGAGTTCCGCGCCGAGGCCCGGGCCTGGCTGCGCGCGCACGTCCCGCGCACGCCGCTGCCGTCCCTGGAGACGGAGGAGGGCTTCGCGGCCCACCGCGCGTGGGAGGCCGAACTGGCCGCGGACCGCTGGTCGGTGGTGTCGTGGCCGGAGCGGTACGGCGGGCGGGACGCCGGACTGCTGCGCTGGCTGGTGTTCGAGGAGGAGTACTGGGCGGCGGGCGCGCCGGGCCGGGTCGGCCAGAACGGCATCAGCCTGCTCGCGCCGACCCTGTTCGCGTACGGCACGCAGGAGCAGTGCGCGCGCGTGCTGCCGCCGACGGCCACCGGCGAGGTGGTCTGGGCGCAGGCCTGGTCCGAGCCGGAGGCGGGCTCGGACCTCGCCGCGCTCAGCTCCCGGGCGGTGCGGACGGACGGCGGCTGGCGGCTGCGCGGACAGAAGACCTGGTCCTCGCGCGCCGCGTTCGCCGACCGGGCCTTCGGCCTGTTCCGCAGCGACCCGGCGGCCCCGAAACCGCACCAGGGGCTGACGTATCTGATGTTCGACCTGCGGGCCCCCGGGGTCACCGTCCGCCCGATCGGCCGCCTGGACGGCAAGCCGGCCTTCGCCGAGCTGTTCCTGGACGACGTGTTCGTCCCGGACGAGGACGTGATCGGAGAGCCGGGCCAGGGCTGGCGGATCGCGATGTCCGCGACCGGCGACGAACGCGGGCTCACCCTGCGCTCCCCCGGCCGCTTCCTCGCCTCCGCCGCGCGGCTGCGCGAGCTGTGGCGGGCCCAGGGCTCGCCCGAGCACGCCCGGGCCCGGGTGGCCGACGCCCTGATCGCGGCCCGCGCCTACCAGTTGTCCGCCTACGCCGCCGCCTCCCGGGTCCTGGACGGCGCCCGGCTCGGCCCCGAGTCCAGCATGAACAAGGTGTTCTGGTCCGAGCTGGACCTCGCGCTGCACGAGACGGCGCTCGACCTGCTGGGCGCGGAGGGCGAACTCGCCGACGGCGCCTGGTCCGAGGGGTACGTGTTCTCCCTCGCCGGCCCCATCTACGCCGGCACGAACGAGATCCAGCGGGACATCGTCGCCGAGCGGCTGCTCGGCCTGCCGAAGGGACGCCGCTGATGCGCTTCCTCCTCGACGCCGAGCAGCGCGCCTTCGCCGACACGCTGCACGCGATGCTGAGCGCCGCGGACACCCCGGCGGTGATCCGGGCCTGGAGCCGCGGCGACCACGCACGCGGGCGCGCCCTGTGGTCGCGGCTGGCCGAGGCGGGGGTGTTCGGACTCGCGGTACCGCGGAAGTACGGCGGGCTGGGCCCCCTTCCGGTGGAGCTGGCCGTCGCCTTCGTGGAGTTGGGCCGGCACGCGGTGCCCGGCCCGCTCGCGGAGACGGTCGGGGCGGCGGTGCTCCTCGAAGGGCCCGCGCCGGGCCGGCGGTTCCTGCCCGGGATCGCGGCCGGGGCGGACCTGGCGACCGTGGCGGCGCCCGGCGGCTACGCCGTCGACGGGGACGCGGCCTCGCTGCGCCTGTGCCCGGCCCCCGACGGCCTGTACCTCGCCACGGCGGACCCCGGCCCGGTGCGCCGCTCCCTGGACCCCGCCCGCCGGCTGACCCGGCTCGCCCCCGCCGGTGAACTCCTCGGCCGGGACGCGCCCTACGACCGGGCGCTCACCTGGATCCGTCTGGCCACCGCCGCCCAGGCGCTCGGTGTCGGCCTCGCCCTGCTCGACCGGACCGTCGCCCATGTCGGGCGGCGCACGCAGTTCGGGGTCCGCATCGGCTCCTTCCAGGCCGTCAGGCACCGCCTGGCCGACGCGAAGACGGCCCTGGAGTTCGCCCGCCCGCTGGTGTTCGGCGCGGCACTGTCGCTGCGCCCGGCCGAGGTGGCCGCCGCCAAGCTCACGGCGTGCGAGGCGGCGTACCGGACGGCCCGCACGGCGCTGCACCTGCACGGCGCGATCGGCTACACGGCGGAGTACGACCTGTCGCTGTGGCTCACCAAGGCGCGGGCCCTGCGCTCGGCGTGGGGGACACCGCAGGAGTGCCGGGACCTGGTGCTCGCGGCGGGGCTCTAGGGGGCCGTCGGGGCGCCGGGTACGACGCCTGCGGCGCGGGCGGCCGACAGCCACTGCGGGAACTCGCCGACGAGCCGGTCGTACAGCTCGGCGTCGGAGAGCCGGCGCGGGTCCCGGCCCGCGTGGAAGAAACCGGCGTTGTCCAGGATCCGCTTGCCGGGAACGGCCAGCTCGTCCAGCTTGCGCAGGAACTCGAACTGCCGGCTGTCCGGGTCGCCGAAGCCGACGAACTGCCAGAAGAGGGGGAGCCGGGCGGCCTTGCAGAGGTAGCGTTCGGCGGCGAGCTTGTTGATCGGGCCGCCGTCGGTCTGGAAGACGACCAGCGCCGGAGCGGTGGCGCCGCTGTCCAGGTAGTGGTCGATGACGGCGTCCATGGCCAGGTGGTAGCTGGTCTTTCCCATGTGCCCGAGCCCGGCCACGATCCGCTCGATGCGGCCCTCGTGCCCGGCGAGGGCGATGTCGGTGACCGCGTCGACGTCCGTGGAGAAGAACACGACGGGCACGCGCCCGTCGTCGTCCAGGTGCGCGGAGAGCCCCAGGACCCGGTCGGCCAGCGCCTGCACACTGCCGTCCCGGTAGTACGGCTTCATCGAGCCGGAGTAGTCGACCACGAGGTAGACGGCGGCCCGCAGCCCGTCGAGGCCGTGTTTGCGCAGGGACACGCCCGCGGACCGGTACGCGCCGACGAGCGCGGGCGCGGTCTCCTCCACCTTGCGCAGACTGATCGCGGCCATGGCTCCCCCTCGGCGTGCGGACATGCAACGACGCCTGCCCGGGTCCGGTCGGGGACGGGGCAGGCGTCGTCAGTGTTCCGCACGCCGTTGTACGGGACGTCTTCAGGGGTGCCGTCAGACCGCCAGGGCGCGGTCCGTCGGGCGGATCGGGGCCGGCAGGTCGCTGGCCCCGGTCAGGAAGCGGTCGACTCCACGGGCGGCCGAGCGGCCCTCCGCGATCGCCCACACGATCAGGGACTGGCCGCGGCCGGCGTCACCGGCGACGAACACACCCGGCACGTTGGTCTGGAAGTCGGCGTCGCGGGCGATGTTACCGCGTTCGTCGAGGTCCAGGCCGAACTGCTCCACCAGGCCGTTCTCCCGGTCGGTGCCGGTGAAGCCCATGGCGAGGGTGACCAGCTGGGCGGGGATCTTGCGCTCGGTGCCCGGCTTCGGGGTCAGCTTGCCGTCGACGAACTCCACCTCGGTCAGGTGCAGCCACTGGACGTTGCCGTCCTCGTCGCCCTCGAAGTGGGTGGTGGAGACGGAGTAGATCCGCTCGCCGCCCTCCTCGTGCGCGCTGGTGACCTTGTAGAGCATCGGGAAGGTCGGCCAGGGCTGGTTCGTCGGGTGCCGCTCGTCGTTCGGGCGGGGCATGATCTCCAGCTGGGTGACGGAGGCCGCGCCCTGGCGGTGGGCGGTGCCTACGCAGTCCGCGCCGGTGTCGCCGCCGCCGATGACGACGACGTGCTTGCCCTCGGCCGAGATCGGCGCGGTGACGTAGTCGCCCTCCTGGACCTTGTTGGCCAGCGGCAGGTACTCCATCGCCTGGTAGATGCCCTTGAGTTCGCGGCCGGGCACCGGCAGGTCACGCGCGGTCGTGGAACCGGCGGCGATCACGATCGCGTCGTACCGCTTCTTCAGGTCGCGCGCGTTGATGTCGCGGCCGACCTCCACACCGGTGCGGAAGCGGGTGCCCTCCGCGCGCATCTGCTCGATACGGCGGTTGATGTGCCGCTTCTCCATCTTGAACTCGGGGATGCCGTACCGGAGGAGGCCTCCGATGCGGTCCGCGCGCTCGTAGACGGCGACCGTGTGGCCGGCCCGGGTCAGCTGCTGGGCGGCGGCGAGACCCGCCGGGCCCGAGCCGATGACCGCGACCGTCTTGCCGGACAGGCGCTCGGGGATCTGCGGGGCGACGTCCCCGGTCTCCCACGCCTTGTCGATGATCGAGACCTCGACGTTCTTGATGGTCACCGGCGGCTGGTTGATGCCGAGCACGCACGCCGACTCGCAGGGGGCCGGGCAGAGGCGACCGGTGAACTCCGGGAAGTTGTTGGTCGCGTGCAGGCGCTCCTGGGCGGCGGCCCAGTCCTCGCGGTAGGCGTAGTCGTTCCACTCGGGGATCAGGTTCCCCAGCGGACAGCCGTTGTGGCAGAACGGGATGCCGCAGTCCATGCAGCGGCTGGCCTGCTTGCTGATGATCGGCAGCAGGGAGCCGGGGACGTAGACCTCGTTCCAGTCCTTCTTGCGCTCTTCGACGGGGCGGGTCTTGGCGACCTCACGGCCGTGGTTCAGGAAGCCCTTCGGGTCAGCCATTGATCGCCGCCTCCATCATCTTCTCGGTGATCTCGGTCTGGGACAGACCGGCTCGCTCGGCGGCGTCCTTGGCGGCGAGCACTGCCTTGTACGTGCTGGGGATGATCTTGCTGAACCGCTCCACGGCCGTCTCCCAGTCGGCGAGCAGCTTCTCGGCGACCGTCGAGCCGGTCTCCTCGGCGTGGCGGCGCACCACGTCGTGCAGCCACTGCTTGTCCGTGTCGTCCAGCGCCTCGACCGACTCGACGTTGCCGACGTTGACGTTGTCGCGGTCGAGGTCGATGACGTAGGCGATACCGCCGGACATGCCCGCCGCGAAGTTGCGGCCGGTCGGGCCGAGGACGACCGCGTGACCGCCGGTCATGTACTCGCAGCCGTGGTCGCCCACGCCCTCGGAGACGACCAGCGCGCCGGAGTTGCGGACGCAGAACCGCTCACCGGTACGGCCGCGCAGGAACAGCTCGCCGCCGGTGGCGCCGTAGGCGATGGTGTTGCCCGCGATGGTCGAGTACTCGGCGAGGTGGTCGGCGGCCCGGTCCGGGCGGACGACGATCCGGCCGCCGGACAGGCCCTTGCCGACGTAGTCGTTGGCGTCGCCCTCCAGGCGCAGCGTGACACCGCGCGGCAGGAACGCGCCGAAGGACTGGCCGGCGGAGCCCGTGAAGGTGATGTCGATGGTGTCGTCGGGCAGACCCGCGCCGCCGAACTTCTTCGTCACCTCGTGGCCGAGCATGGTGCCGACCGTGCGGTTGATGTTGCGGATGGCGACCTGGGCGCGCACCGGCTGGGCCTCGGTCGCGTCGTTCGCGGCCAGGGCGTCGGCGGCGAGCTTGATCAGCTCGTTGTCCAGGGCCTTCTCCAGACCGTGGTCCTGGGCGGCGATCTGGTGGCGGACGGCGCCCTCGGGCAGGTCCGGCACGTGGAACAGCGGCTCCAGGTCCAGGCCCTGCGCCTTCCAGTGGTCGACCGCGCGCTCGACGTCCAGCACCTCGGCGTGGCCGACGGCCTCCTCGATGGAGCGGAAGCCCAGCTCCGCGAGCAGCTCGCGGACCTCCTCGGCGATGAACCGGAAGAAGTTCACCACGTGCTCGGCCTTGCCGGCGAAGCGGTCGCGCAGGGCCGGGTTCTGGGTGGCGATGCCGACCGGGCAGGTGTCCAGGTGGCAGACGCGCATCATCACGCAGCCGGAGACGACCAGCGGAGCGGTCGCGAAACCGAACTCCTCGGCGCCGAGCAGCGCGGCGATGACCACGTCACGGCCGGTCTTCAGCTGGCCGTCGGTCTGCACGACGATCCGGTCGCGCAGGCCGTTGAGCAGCAGGGTCTGCTGGGTCTCGGCGAGGCCCAGCTCCCAGGGTCCGCCCGCGTGCTTCAGGGAGGTCAGCGGGGAGGCACCCGTGCCGCCGTCGTGGCCGGAGATCAGCACCACGTCCGCGTGCGCCTTGGAGACACCCGCGGCGACCGTGCCGACGCCGACCTCGGAGACCAGCTTCACGTGGATCCGCGCCTGCGGGTTCGCGTTCTTCAGGTCGTGGATCAGCTGGGCCAGGTCTTCGATGGAGTAGATGTCGTGGTGCGGCGGCGGGGAGATCAGGCCGACACCCGGCGTCGAGTGACGGGTCTTGGCGACCCACGGGTAGACCTTGTGGCCGGGCAGCTGGCCGCCCTCGCCGGGCTTGGCGCCCTGGGCCATCTTGATCTGGATGTCGTCCGCGTTGACCAGGTACTCGGAGGTCACGCCGAAGCGGCCGGAGGCCACCTGCTTGATCGCCGAGCGGCGCGCCGGGTCGTACAGGCGCTCCGGGTCCTCGCCGCCCTCACCGGTGTTGGACTTGCCGCCCAGCTGGTTCATGGCGATGGCGAGGGTCTCGTGCGCCTCCTTGGAGATGGAGCCGTACGACATCGCGCCCGTGGAGAAGCGCTTGACGATCTCGGAGACCGGCTCGACCTCCTCGACCGGGATCGGTCCGCGGTCGGACTTGAAGCCGAACAGGCCGCGCAGCGTCATCAGGCGCTCGGACTGCTCGTTCACGCGGGACGTGTACTTCTTGAAGATGTCGTAGCGGCCCGTGCGCGTGGAGTGCTGGAGGCGGAAGACCGTCTCCGGGTCGAACAGGTGCGGCTCGCCCTCGCGGCGCCACTGGTACTCGCCGCCGATCTCCAGCGCGCGGTGCGCGGGAGCGATGCCGGAGGCCGGGTAGGCCTTGGCGTGGCGGGCGGCGACCTCCTGGGCGATGACGTCGATGCCGACGCCGCCGATCTTGGTGGCGGTGCCGTTGAAGTACTTCTCCACGAAGGCCTCGTCCAGGCCGACGGCCTCGAAGACCTGGGCGCCGCGGTAGGAGGCGACGGTGGAGATGCCCATCTTGGACATGACCTTCAGGACGCCCTTGCCGAGGGCGTAGATCAGGTTCTTGATGGCCTGCTCGGGCTCCAGGCCGTTGAGGAAGGTGCCCGCGCGCAGCAGGTCCTCGACGGACTCCATCGCCAGGTACGGGTTGACGGCGGCGGCGCCGTAGCCGATGAGCAGGGCGACGTGGTGGACCTCGCGGACGTCGCCGGCCTCGACCAGCAGGCCCACCTGGGTGCGCTGCTTGGTGCGGATGAGGTGGTGGTGGACGGCTGCGGTGAGCAGCAGCGACGGGATCGGCGCGTGCTCGGCGTCGGAGTGGCGGTCCGACAGGACGATCAGGCGGGCGCCGTTCTCGATCGCCGCGTCGGCCTCGGCGCAGATCTCCTCGATGCGGGCAGCGAGCGCGTCACCGCCGCCGGAGACCCGGTACAGGCCGGACAGGGTCGCGGCCTTGAAGCCGGGCATGTCGCCGTCGGCGTTGATGTGGATGAGCTTGGCCAGCTCGTCGTTGTCGATCACCGGGAAGGGCAGGGTGACCGAGCGGCAGGAGGCGGCCGTCGGGTCCAGCAGGTTGCCCTCCGGGCCCAGCGACGAGCGCAGGGAGGTGACCAGCTCCTCGCGGATCGCGTCCAGCGGCGGGTTGGTGACCTGCGCGAACAGCTGGGTGAAGTAGTCGAAGAGCAGCCGCGGGCGCTCGGACAGGGCCGCGATCGGCGAGTCCGTGCCCATGGAGCCGATCGGCTCGGCGCCGGCACGGGCCATCGGGGCGAGGATGACGCGCAGCTCCTCCTCGGTGTAACCGAAGGTCTGCTGGCGGCGGGTGACCGAGGCGTGGGTGTGGACGATGTGCTCGCGCTCGGGCAGGTCGCCCAGCTCGATCTCGCCGGCCTCCAGCCACTCGGCGTACGGCTTCTCGGCGGCCAGGGCCGCCTTGATCTCGTCGTCCTCGACGATGCGGTGCTCGGCGGTGTCGACGAGGAACATGCGGCCGGGCTGCAGGCGGCCCTTGCGGACGACCTTGGCCGGGTCGATGTCGAGGACGCCGACCTCGGAACCGAGGACGACGAGGCCGTCGTCGGTGACCCAGTAGCGGCCGGGGCGCAGACCGTTGCGGTCGAGCACGGCGCCGACCTGGGTGCCGTCGGTGAAGGTGACGCAGGCGGGGCCGTCCCAGGGCTCCATCATCGTGGAGTGGAACTGGTAGAAGGCGCGCCGGGCCGGGTCCATGGAGGTGTGGTTCTCCCACGCCTCCGGGATCATCATCAGCACGGAGTGCGGCAGCGAACGGCCGCCCAGGTGCAGCAGCTCCAGCACCTCGTCGAAGGAGGCGGAGTCGGAGGCGTCCGGCGTACAGACCGGGAAGATGCGGTCCAGCTTCTCCTGCGGGCCGAACAGGTCGGAGACCAGCTGCGACTCGCGGGCGACCATCCAGTTGCGGTTGCCCTTGACGGTGTTGATCTCACCGTTGTGCGCGACGAAGCGGTACGGGTGTGCGAGCGGCCACGACGGGAAGGTGTTCGTGGAGAACCGGGAGTGCACGAGCGCGATCGCGGAGGCGAAGCGGCGGTCGGACAGGTCCGGGAAGAAGGGCTCCAGCTGGCCGGTGGTCAGCATGCCCTTGTAGACGATCGTCCGCGCGGACAGGGAGGGGAAGTACACCCCGGCCTCGCGCTCGGCGCGCTTGCGCAGCACGAAGGCCCTGCGGTCCAGCGCGATGCCCTCGCTGGCGCTGTCGGTGACGAAGATCTGCCGGAACACCGGCATGGTGGAGCGGGCGGTGGCACCCAGCAGCTCGGGAGCGACCGGGACCTCGCGCCAGCCGAGGACGGTGAGGCCCTCCTCGCCGGCGATCGTCTCGATACGCGAGACGGCGTCCTCGGTCCCCTGCTCCGGCAGGAACGCGATGCCTACCGCGTAGGCACCGGCCGCCGGAAGGTCGAATCCGGCCACTTCGCGGAAGAAGGCGTCCGGCACCTGGGAGAGGATGCCCGCGCCGTCGCCGGAGTCGGGCTCGGAGCCGGTGGCACCCCGGTGCTCCAGGTTGCGCAGGACGGTGAGAGCCTGCTCGACCAGGGTGTGGGACGCCTCGCCGGTGAGGGTGGCGACGAAACCGACGCCGCACGCGTCGTGTTCGTTGCGGGGGTCGTACATACCCTGCGCAGCAGGGCGAGCATCCATGAACGACCAGTTCTGGCCGTTCTCGGAATGCTGGGACGGCTGGCGCGGCGTACGCATCGGCTCTCCCGTCGTCGTCATGTGGCATGTGGCAGGTGCCGAGGGACGACGTTGGCCCTCTGCGTGAGATCTGCGGTGAGATCAAAATTTCGTGCAGGTTACATGATGGAGCGGTTCTCGGGAACCGGATACACCGTTCCAGCATGCGGACGCCGCGGGGTGCGCGGGCGGGGGTGGCGCGCGGCTCCGTGGCGAAAAGTATGAGGGACCAAATCAGGACAGATCAATGCCTGGCGGTCCTGAATTCAGGACGGGCGTCGTCGCTCGCCCCACGGGGCGCGGCAGGCGTCATTGCCCGCAGCGCTTACGGCTCATGCCCGGTGGTCGCACAATCGAAACCAGCGAGTAACGGGTATGTATGCGGCCCATCGCATACGTACCGGCCTGGCTATCCTACGGCCGTTCCGAACAGGGTGCCCAGGGCGTACGTCACACCGGCCGCCGCACCGCCGAGCGCGAGCTGCCGCAGACCGCTGAACCACCAGCTGCGCGCCGTCACCTTGGCCACGACCGCACCGCATCCGAAGAGCCCGGCGAGGGCGAGCAGCACGGCGGGCCACAGCGCGGTGGCGCCGAGCAGGTACGGCAGGAGGGGCAGCAGGGCGCCGAGGGCGAACGAGCCGAAGGACGACACGGCGGCGACCAGCGGCGAGGGCAGGTCGCCGGGGTCGATGCCCAGCTCCTCGCGGGCGTGGATCTCCAGGGCCTGCTCGGGGTCCCGGGACAGCTGCCGGGCGACCTGCCGGGCCAGCTCCGGTTCGACCCCGCGCGCCACGTACAGCGCGGCCAGCTCGTCCTCCTCGTCCTGCGGGTGTTTGCGCAGCTCACGGCGCTCGACGTCGAGTTCGGCCTCGACGAGCTCCCGCTGGGAGGCGACGGAGGTGTACTCGCCGGCCGCCATGGAGAAGGCGCCGGCGGCGAGCCCGGCGAGACCGGTGAGGACGATGGTGTGCTGGCTCACGGCTCCGCCGGCCACGCCCGTCATCAGGGCGAGGTTGGAGACGAGCCCGTCCATGGCGCCGAAGACGGCGGGCCGCAGCCAGCCCCCGTTCACATCGCGGTGCGTGTGGTTGTCGCGGTGCGCCACGTGCAGCGCGGCCTCGGTTTCGATGATGGCCATGCGGGCCCCCCAGGGAAGCTTAGCCAAAGCTAACTTTGGACGAGTTCTACTTTTCGACAACACTGAACTTACGCTTATCCTTCCGCCGCCGCCAGCAAGGAAAGGCTCGGCTAACCTGCACGTTTCCCGGTGGACGCTCACATGTGCGATTGAGTGCTCAGATGCCGAGCGGGTGACAGACGTCCACCCCGCGCTCGCCCCGACGCCTCCCGTGGGACACATCCGCAAAGGGTCCCGTGCGACCCGCCGAAGGAGGCCGTCCATGGCATCGATCGCCTGCACTCCCCCGGTTCCGGCGCCCGGGGAGGCCGCCGGACTTCGTGAGCGGGCCCGGGGCGCGCTGCTCGGCCTGGCCGTCGGGGACGCGCTGGGGGCGCCCGCGGAGAACCTCAGGCCCTCCGAGATCCGGGCCCGCTGGGGCCGCATCACCGGGTACGTCAGCGAGCAGCCGTGCGGCACGGACGACACCGAGTACGCGATCTTCTCCGGGCTGCTGCTGGCCCGGCACGGCTCGGCGCTCACCCCGGCGCACGTGGAAGCGGCCTGGCACGAGTGGATCGCCGACCGGGCCGAGGGCCCCTTCCGCGGCGCGGGCTTCAGCGAGCGGGGCACGCTGGAGAACCTGCGCCGCGGCCTCGCCGCCCCCATCTCGGCCCAGCACCGGCACGCCTGGAGCGACGGCCTGGCGATGCGGGCGGCACCGTCCGGGGTGTTCGCCGCCGGGCGGCCCGCCGAGGCGGCCCGGCTGGTGGCCATCGACGGCTCGGTCAGCCACGAGGGCGAGGGGATCTACGGCGGCCAGGCGGTCGCGGCGGGAGTGGCGGCGGCGATGACCGGCGCGTCCGTCCCGGTGGTGATCGCCGCAGCCCTGGCGGTGATCCCCGACGACTCCTGGACGGCGCGCTCGCTACGCCGCGCGGTGGCCGTGGCCCACCGCGGCGAACGCGCGGTCCGCTCCGCGGTCGTCATCGGCGGCTACCCCTGGACCGACCTGGCCCCCGAAGCGGTCGCCCTCGCCTTCGGCGCGTACGCGGCGGCCGACGGCGACTTCCGGGAGGCGGTCCTGACGGCCGTCAACATGGGCCGCGACGCCGACACCACGGCAGCGGTCGCCGGCGCCCTCTCCGGAGCCACCCAGGGCCTCTCCGCCATTCCCTCCGCCTGGGCGACGGCCATCGGCCCGGCCCGGGGGCGCTGTCTGCCGTCGGTGGCCGGACATCACGTGCTGGAGGTCGCCGAGTTGCTGGTGGGCGGGGACAGGGGAAAGACCGGGACCAGGGCGGCGGAGGAGGCGGCGCGGGTTCCGCCGCGGGCGGCGCCGCCGGAGACCGTACCGGCTGAGGTGCTGCCGGAGGCCGTACCGACGCGGACGCTGCCGGAGACCACGCCGACACGGGCGCTGCCGGAAGCCATGCCGACGCGGGTACTGCCGGAAGCCATGCCGGTCGGGGCGCTGCCGGAAGCCGTACCGACGCGGGCGCTGCCGGAGACCATGCCAACGCGGGCGCTGCCGAAAGCCATGCAGGCCGGGGCGCCGCCGGAAGCCGTACCGACGCCGACGCCACCGGACGCCGTACCGACGCGGACGCTGCCGGAGACCATGCCAACGCGGGCGCTGCCGGAAGCCATGCCGGCCGGGGCGCCGCCGGAAGCCGTACCGACGCGGACGCCACCGGACGCCGTACCGACGCGGACGCCACCGGACGCCGTACCGACGCGGGCGCTGCCGGAAGCCATGCCGGCCGGGGTGCCGCCGGAAGCCATGCCGGCCGAGATGACACTGGCGGAGCTTCCGCCGGAGGTGGTGCCGGACGACGTGACACTGACGGGGCGGTTGTCTCCTCCGCCCGCCGACCGGCCCGGACCTCTGCCACCCCCACCGGCCGCCACCCGGCCCACCGAGCCCTCCCCACCCCCGGCCCTCACCTCTCGGCCCACCGAGTCGGGTGGCGGGTGGGCGCAGGAGCGAGGGGCCGGGGGGCGGAGCCCCCTGGCGGGTGCCGGGCACGCCGGGCAACCGGACAGCGGGCGGAGTCACCTGACGGGCGCCGGGCAACCGGACAGCGGGCGGAGTCCCCTGGTAGGGGCCGGGAATGCCGGGCAAGGGGACGGTGAGGGGCGGTCATGACAGCGCGCCGTATCGAGGGACTCCTCCTCGGCCTGGCCGCGGGAGACGCCGCCGGCTGGCCCGCGGCCCGGCACCGCGCCGCCCGGATGCCCGAGTGGACCCGCCGCCTCACCCGCGAACTGGACACCTTCGCCGAGCAGAACGCCACCACCACCCTCCCGGTGCCGATCGCCCTCAACCAGCCCCCCGAACCCCTCCGCCTCGGCCCCTCCGACGACGCCGAGTGGGCGGTGTTCGCCGCGGAGGCGGTCCTGCGGGCCGGCGACGACGACGCCCTCGGCGACCTCAGCCGGGCCCGCCGTATGCGTGCCGCCATCGACCTCACCTGGACCGCCGTGGCCTCCGAGGTCGCCGCCGCAGCGGACCGCGCCCCGGAGGTCGAGTCCGCCGTCCTGCCGCTGCGCGCCCGCATCTCCGTCCGCGCCGGTCTCGGCAACCTCGCCACCGGCCTGCGCCCGCCCGCCACCGGCCACGACAACCCGCACTACTTCGACGACGCGGCCTGCGTCCGCGCCTGCGTCCTCGCCGTGGCCCACCCCGGCGACCCGCAACAGGCCGCCGCGCTCGCCGAGTTCGACGCCCGCTACACCCAGGACGGCGACGGCGTGCACGGCGCCCGGGCCATGGCGGCGGCCCTCTCCCTCGCCCTCACCGGCGCCGCACCGGACACCTGCGTGACCGCCGCGCTCGCCGAGCTGCCCGCGGACACGGAGATCGGCCGCAACACCCGCCACGCCCTCGCCCTGGCCGAGGACAGCGAGTCCGCCTTCGCCCTCGTACCCCTCCTGGAACACCAGATCGTCGACCACGTCTACAGCTACGGCATCGCCGCCGCCGAGACCGTCCCCGTCGCGCTCGCCCTGGCCACCGCCGCCCGGGGCCGGATCGCCGAGGCCGTGCCGGCCGCCGTCTGCCTGTCCCGGGTCGCCGACTCCGCCCCCGCCCTGGCGGGCGCCCTCACCGGTGCCCTCGGCGGCGGCGCGGCCGTCCCGGGAACCTGGCGGGACGCCTGCCGCATCCTGCCCGGCTGCACCCTGCCCCGCCTCACCGGCACCGACCTGGTGGAACTCGCCGGACTCCTGGAAGCCGCACAACCGGCCCGCCCAGGAGGATGATTCGGGGCATGACGCCCGAACACCCCACACACCCCGCACAACCCGCAGAACCCCCACAGGAACCCGCACGAGGCGCGCCGCGGGACAGCGGAAGCCCGCTCGCGGACCGCATCACCGCCGCCCTGGTCGGCGCCGCCGTCGGCGACGCCCTCGGCGGCCCGGTCGAGGGCTACTCCCCCGAGCAGATCGCCGAGCGGCACGGCGGCCGCGTCCGCGGCATCGTCGGCCCCTGGCACGGCGACGCCTGGCGCACCGCCCGCCCCATCGCCCCGTACCACAAGGGCGACGGCCACGTCACCGACGACACCCTGATGACGCACGCGCTGATCCGGGTCTACGACCGCGTCCGCGACCACCTCGACGCGTACGCGATCGCCGAGCACCTGGTCCCGGACCTGATGACCACACCCCGCTGGATCCCGGAGCTGGAGGCCGAGGCCCTGCCGCTGCACCGCCTCTTCCTCGCCGAGAAGTGGCTGGTGGCCCGGCTGGCCTACGGTCACGCCGACCCCCGGGAGGCGGGCGCCGGCAACATCGTCAACTGCGGCGCGGCGATGTACTCGGCCCCGGTCGGCCTGGTCAACGCGGCCAACCCGGCCGCCGCCTACGCCGAGGCCCTGGACCTCGCGGGCGCCCACCAGTCGTCGTACGGCCGTGAGGCGGCCGGGGTCCTCGCCGCCGCGGTGGCCGCCGCAACCGCCCCCGGCGCGACCCCGGACTCGGTGGTGGGCGCCTGCCTGTCGCTGGCGAAGGACGGCACCCGTACGGCGATCGAGAAGGTCTGCGAAGTCGCCGCCCGGTACCGGGACTTCGAGTCGGCGCTCGGTCCGCTGCGCACGGCGGTGGCCCCCTACGACACCGTCGGCCCGGACTACCGCGCCCCCTCCCTCGCCGCCCGCCGCCCCTCCCGGCTGCACTCCGTCGAGGAACTCCCCGTCGCCCTGGGCATGCTGGTCGTGTCCGGCGGCGACTACCGGCAGGCCGTGCTCGGCTCGGTCAACTACGGCCGGGACTGCGACTCGATCGCCACGATGGCCGGCGCCCTCGCGGGCGCGCTCGGCTCACCCCCTCCCGAGGAGTGGGCGAAGACGGTCGCCGACGCCAGCCGCCTCGACCTGTGGGCGCCGGCCCGGACGCTCACCGAGGTCGCACGCGAGGTCTTCGAGCGGGACGTGCGCCGCCGGCGCGCCCACGAGGAGGCGTTCACCGCGCTCGGAGGCCGGCCGTGCTCCGACTGACCTGGGTCCAGCCGGAGGACCTGCTGGGCCACGAACTGCGCCAGGCCCGGCTGGACGGGCGGGAGCCGGCGGCGATCGAGGCGCGCTGGCGGGCGGCGGGCGGTCCGGACGCCCCGGAGCGGGCGGGGGCGTCCGCGTGCCGGGCGTCCCGCTATCTGCGGCTGCTGGCCGAGGACCTGCTGGACGAACTCGCCGACCTGCCCGGCCGGTTCGCCGAGGACGAGCCGACGGAGCTGGAACGGATCAGGTCCCAGTGCCCCGACTGGCCCACCGCACGGTCCGCCACCGCACCGGACCCCCGTGCCCTGGAGGCCGCCTGGCTCGGCCGGGCCGTCGGCTGCCTCCTCGGCAAACCCGTCGAGAAGCTCCCTCTCGACGGCATCCGCGCCCTCGCCAAGGCGGCCGGGAACTGGCCTCTCACCGGATACTTCACCGCCCGGGGCGTCCCGGAGGACCTCCTGCGCGCCCACCCCTGGAACCGCCGCTCGGCCGCCACCTCGCTCGCCGAGAACATCGACGGCATGCCCGAGGACGACGACCTCGACTACCCGCTGCTCAACCTCCTGCTGCTCCAGCGCCACGGCAGGGACTTCACCACCGACGACGTGGCCCGGCTCTGGCTGGAGGAACTCCCGCCCGGCCGTACCTTCACCGCCGAGCGCCTCGCCCACCGCAACCTCCTCGCCGGCATCGAACCCCCGCACACGGCCCGCCACCGCAATCCGTTCCGCGAGTGGATCGGCGCCCTGATCCGTGCCGACGTGCACGGCTGGAGCAACCCCGGCGACCCGGCGGCCGCCGCCGGACAGGCGCACCGGGACGCGGTCCTCACCCACACCGCCAACGGCGTCTACGCGGCGATGTTCACCGCCGCCGCCATCGCCACGGCCGCCACCGGCAGCCACGACGTGCACGCCTGCCTGCGCGCCGGCCGCGCGGTGGTCCCGGCCCGCTCCCGCCTGGCGCGGGCGATCGACCACGCCGTCCGGCTGGCCCGGGAGACCGCCGACTTCGAGGAGGTCGTGGACCGGCTGCACGCCCGCTACGCCCATGACCACCACTGGGTGCACGCCATCCCCAACACCGCTCTGATCGCGGCCGCCCTCACGCACGCCGACGGGGACTTCAGCGGCTCCGTCTGCCGTGCCGTGTCGGGCGGCTGGGACACCGACTCGGCCGGCGCGACCGCCGGCAGCATCGCCGGGCTCCTGGCCGGCGGTCCCGACGCGCTCCCCGACCACTGGCGGGCCCCGCTGAAGAACCGGCTCGCCAGCACCGTCGCCGACTTCGACGGCACCGGCTTCGACACCCTCGCCCACCTCACCCACCTGGAGGCGACCCGCCCATGACCCATATCGTCATCCTCGGCAGCACGAACATGGACCTCGTCACCTATGTCGGCAAGGCCCCGCAGCGCGGGGAGACCGTGACGGGGCGGGAGTTCCGCACCATCCCCGGCGGCAAGGGCGCCAACCAGGCGATCGCCGCGGCCCGCGCCGGCGCCACCGTCTCGATGATCGGCGCGGTCGGCAACGACGCCTACGGCGTGCGGCTGCGCGACACCCTCGAACACTCCGGCGTGGACACCGACTTCCTGCGCACGGTCGAGGGCCCCTCGGGCACCGCGCACATCGTGGTGGACGACGAGGGCGGCAACGCGATCGTCGTCATCCCCGGCGCCAACGGCACGGTCGACCACCTCTCCCCCGGCGACGAGGGCGTGATCGCCACCGCCGACGCGCTGCTGCTGCAACTGGAGATCCCGCTGGCGGCCGTCGTCGCGGGCGCGGAGGCGGCCCGCCGGCACGGCGTCCGTACGGTCCTCACCCCCTCCCCGGTCCAGCCGCTGCCCGCCGAACTGCTGCACGCCATCGACCTGTTGGTGCCGAACGAGTACGAGGCCGTCACCCTCACCGGCCGCACCGACCCGCGGGAGGCCGCGGCCGCCCTGCTGGACCTGGTGCCGGAGGTCGTCGTCACGCTGGGGGCCACGGGCTGCCTGTACCTGGCCCGGGGCACCGAACCTCTGGTGATCCCCGCGCCGCACGTGACGGCCGTCGACTCCACCGGCGCCGGCGACACCTTCGTCGGCACACTCGCGGTGGCCCTCGCCGAGGAGAGACCGGTACGCGAGGCCCTGTCCTGGGCGGCCGCCGCGGCGGCGATCTCCGTCCAGCGGGAAGGGGCGTCGGCGTCGATGCCGTACCGCCCGGAGATCGAGGCCCAGTACAGCGCATGAGTACGACGAACACACCGAGTAAGACGACACGCACGGCCCCGGCCCTGGACGGCCTGCGGGTGCTGGACCTGGCGACCCTCTTCGCCGGGCCGATGGCCGCCACCCTGCTCGGGGACTTCGGCGCCGAGGTGATCAAGGTCGAGCATCCCGGGCGGCCCGACCCCTCCCGGGGCCACGGCCCGGCCAAGGACGGCGTCGGCCTGTGGTGGAAGGTGCTCGGCCGCAACAAGCGGACCATCACCCTCGATCTGTCCACGCCCGGCGGCCGGACGACCCTGCTGCGGCTCGCCGCCACCGCCGACGTGGTGATCGAGAACTTCCGCCCCGGCACGCTGGAGAAATGGGACCTGGGCTGGCCCGAGCTGTCGGCGGCCAACCCCCGGCTGGTGCTCGCCCGGGTCACCGCCTTCGGCCAGTTCGGCCCGTACGCGCGCCGCCCCGGCTTCGGCACGCTCGCCGAGGCGATGAGCGGTTTCGCCGCGGTCACCGGCGAACCGGACGCGCCCCCGACGCTGCCGCCGTTCGGTCTCGCCGACTCGGTCGCGGGCCTGGCGACCGCGTACGCCGTGCTGACGGCGCTGGCCGCACGCGAGCGCACCGGCGCGGGCCAGCTGGTCGACATGGCGATCATCGAGCCGATCCTGTCCGTCCTCGGGCCCCATCCCACCTGGTACGACCAGCTCGGCTACGTCCAGGAGCGCACCGGGAACCGGTCCGCGAACAACGCCCCGCGCAACACCTACCGCACCGCCGAGGGCACCTGGGTCGCCGTCTCCACCTCCGCGCAGTCGGTCGCCGAACGCGTGCTGCGCCTGGTGGGCCGCCCGGAGCTGATCGAGGAGCCGTGGTTCGCCACCGGCACGGGCCGGGCCGCCCACGCCGACGTCCTGGACGAGGCGGTCGGCTCCTGGATCGGCTCCCGCACCCGCGCCGAGGTGCTCGCCGCCTTCGAGAAGGCGGAGGCCGCGGCGGCACCCGTCCAGGACGTCCGGGACGTCCTCGCGGACCCCCAGTACCAGGCCCTGGGCACGGTCACCACCGTCGACGACCCGGAGCTGGGCCCGCTGCGCATGCAGAACGTCCTCTTCCGGCTCTCCGCCACGCCCGGCGCGATCCGCTGGGCCGGCCGGCCGCACGGCGCCGACACCGACGCCGTCCTCACCGAACTGGGCCTCGCCCCGGCCGACATCGCGGCCCTGCGCGCGGAGGGCGCCCTGTGACCCGCACCCCGCTCACCTGGCTCTACGCCCCCGGCGACCGCCCGCACGTGGTGGCCAAGGCCCTCACGGCGGGCGCCGACGTGGTCGTCGTCGACCTGGAGGACGCGGTCGCCCCGGAGCGCAAGGGGTACGCCCGCGCGGCCACCGCGGAACTCCTCGCCCAGCCGCAGCCGGTGCCGGTGCACGTCCGCCTCAACGCCCTGGACGGTCCCTGGGCCGCCGCCGACCTCACCGCCCTGGCCGGCCTGCCGGGCCTGTCCGGGCTGCGGCTGCCGAAGGTGACGACACCGGACGAGGTGCGGCGGGTCGCCGTGGTCACCCCGGTCCCCCTGTACGCGCTCCTGGAGTCGGCCCTCGGCGTCGAGCACGCCTACGCCATCGCCACCGCGCACCCCGCCCTGCGGGGCATCGCCCTGGGCGAGACCGATCTCCGCGCCGACCTGGGGGTGCGGGCCGACGCGGGCCTGGACTGGCCGCGCTCCCGGGTGATCGTCGCCGCCCGGGCGGCGGGCCTGGCCCCGCCGTCGCAGACCGTCCATCCGGACATCCGCGACCTCGACGGGCTGGCCGCGTCCTGCGCCCACGGCCGCGCCCTGGGGTTCCTGGGCCGCGCCGCGATCCATCCCCGGCAGCTGCCGGTGATCGAGCGGGCCTACCTGCCCACGGAGGCCGAGGTCGAACACGCGGAGACGGTCATCGAGGCGGCGGCGGAGAACGCGGGCGCGCAGGCCCTGCCCGACGGCCGCTTCATCGACGCGGCGGTGGTGGCGACGGCGCGGCGCACGCTGTCGCTGGCGGGCCGGGCCTGACCTCCGACACGCGCCGAGGGCGCCCGGAAAGCTCCGGGCGCCCTCGGTGTCGCAGGACCGGTGGTCAGCTCTTCTTGGCCGACTCCGCCTCGTCGTCCGCCTCGTGCTCCGAGTCGTCCGTCGTCGCCTCCTTCGCCTCGCCCTTCGCCGCGTCCGTCGTCTCGTGCTCCGGAGACTTCCCGGCGGCGTCGGTCTTCTCCTCGCCCTCGGCGACGGCCTGCGCACCCCCGGCCGAACCGCCGGGGACGCCCGGCTCGACGACGGCTTCCCGCCCGGGCCGCTTCTTCGCCGACACCACCATGTACACCACGGCCAGCAGGAAGACGACCAGCGCGGTCCAGACGTTGAGGCGGATGCCCAGGATGTGGTGGGCGTCGTCCACCCGCAGGTACTCGATCCAGCCGCGGCCCGCGCAGTACGCGGCGACGTACAGGGCGAACGCCCGGCCGTGGCCCAGCTTGAAGCGGCGGTCCGCCCAGATGACCAGCAGGCCCACGCCGATGCACCACAGGGACTCGTAGAGGAAGGTCGGGTGGTAGTAGCCCGGGACCCGGCCGCCTTCGGCGGAGGTGATGTGCAGCGCCCAGGGCAGGTGCGTCTCGTGGCCGTACAGCTCCTGGTTGAACCAGTTGCCCCAGCGGCCGATGGCCTGCGCGAAGGCGATACCGGGCGCGACGGCGTCGGCGTAGGCGGGCAACGGGACGCCCCGGCGGCGCGCGCCGATCCAGGCGCCGAGCGCGCCGAGCGCGATCGCGCCCCAGATGCCCAGGCCGCCCTCCCACACCTTGAAGGCGTCCACCCAGTCACGGCCCTCGCTGAAGTACAGCTCGTAGTCCGTGATCACGTGGTAGAGCCGGCCGCCGACCAGGCCGAACGGCACGGCCCAGACGGCGATGTCGGCGACCGTGCCGGACTGCCCGCCGCGGGCGATCCAGCGCTTGTTGCCGAGCCAGACGGCAACGAAGACGCCGATGATGATGCAGAAGGCGTAGCCGCGCAGCGGGATGGGGCCGAGGTACAGCACCCCGTGCGACGGGCTGGGGATGTAGGCAAGGTTCATGGCAGGTCCGACGCTACCGTGCCGGGCCGTGGGGACGGCAAGCAGCCCGGCTACGGGTCCATAACGGGGGCGTGAGAAACGCTTACCCGCGGTCGGCGGCCTCCACCATCTGCTTGAGCTTGGCCGGGGTCATCGTCTGGTCCTGGTAGATGTTCTTGCCGCCGAGCAGGACCGTGGGCGTACCGGTGAAGCCGCCGGTGCGGAAGGCCTGCTGGGACTTGTTCACCCAGGCGTCGTGCGTGCCGTCGTCGACGCACTTGCGGAAGGCGGGCGTGTCCAGGCCGCTCACCTTGCCGGCCAGCCCGATGAGCTTGCCGTTGTCCGCGAACGCGTCGTCGGTCTCCTTGGGCTGGTTCGCGTACAACACGTCGTGGTACTCGCGGAACCTGCCCGCGTCCTGGGCGCAGGCCGCGGCGTTGGCGGCGCGCAGCGAGCCGCTGCCGCCGAGGTTGCCGTCGATCAGCCGGACCAGGTGGTAGTCGATTCTGAGCTTGCCGGCGTCGGCCAGTTCGTGGAGCACCGGCCGGTAGGCGGCCTCGAAGGCCTGGCAGGCCGGGCAGCGGAAGTCCTCCCAGACGGTGAGCGTCGACTTGGCGCCGTCCTTGCCGACCGGGATCGCGAGGCCGTCCTTGCCCTGGGCACCCGAGGGGGCCACGGCCGGGCCCGCGCTGCTCTTCTTCTCCTTGCCGGCGTTCGCGGCGAGCACGCCGATCACCGCCGCGAGGCCCAGGACGCAGACGACGCTCGCGCCCACGATCAGCGTGCGCCGCCGCTTGTCCGCGGCCCTCTGCTTCTCGCGCTCGACCGCCAGCCGCTCCCGGGCGGTGCGCTTTCCGTCACGGTTCTTCTCGCTCACACCTCCAGAACGAACCGGGGAGGCGCAGCGCGCCTCCCCGGACCGAGGTCCACTCGTTCGAGTGACCGGATGTTCTGATAGGGAAAGTGACCTGCGGTTACGCCTGTCCGCGCACGCCCTTGGCCAGCTCCCCGGCGAGCTCGCGGACCGCCGCGAGACCGGAGGCGTGGTCGGGTGCGTCCAGCATCCGCTTCACGAACGCCGAACCGACGATCACTCCGTCGGCGAACCCGGCGACCTCGGCGGCCTGGGCCCGGTTGGAGACGCCGAGCCCGACGCAGACGGGCAGCCCGGTGCCGGTGCCGCGGGTGCGCCGGACCAGGTCCTGGGCCTGCGCGCCGACCGACTCACGGGTGCCGGTGACGCCCATCAGGGAGGCCGCGTAGACGAAGCCGCTGCCCGCCGCGGTGATCTCGGCGAGCCGCTCGTCCCTGCTGCTCGGCGCCACGACGAAGACCGTCGCCAAGCCGTGCTTCTCGGCGTGCTCCCGCCACAGCGCCGACTCCTGCACGGGCAGGTCGGGCAGGATGCAGCCCGCGCCGCCCGCCTCGGCCAGCTCGGCGGTGAAGCGCTCCACGCCGTAGCGGTCGATGGGGTTCCAGTACGTCATGACGAGCACCGGCTTGCCGGTGGCCGCGTGGGCCTCCCGGACCGTGCGCATCACGTCGGCGATCTTCACCCCGCCCCGCAGGGCGATGTCGTCGGCGGTCTGGATGACCGGGCCGTCGAGGACCGGGTCGCTGTGCGGCAGGCCGACCTCGACGACGTCGGCGCCGCCGTCGAAGGCGGCCCTGACCGCGTCGATGCCGCCGTCCACGGTCGGGAAGCCGGCCGGGAGGTAGGCGATGAGCGCGGAGCGGCCCTCGGCCTTGGCGGCGGCGAGGGTGTCGGTCAGCAGCTGGACGTTACCGCTCACTTGGCGTCCCCCTCGATCTCGGCGGTGTCGGCTTCGTCGGCGGCCACCTCGGCGTCGACGTCGTAGAGGCCGAAGTAGCGGGCGGCGGTGTCCATGTCCTTGTCGCCGCGGCCGGACAGGTTGACCACGATCAGGCCGTCCTCGCCCAGCTCCCTGCCGACCTCCAGGGCGCCGGCCAGCGCGTGGGCGCTCTCGATGGCCGGGATGATGCCCTCGGTCCGCGACAGCAGGCGCAGGGCCTGCATGGCGGCGTCGTCGGTGATCGCGCGGTACTCGCCGCGGCCGGAGTCCTTCAGGTAGGAGTGCTCGGGGCCGATGCCCGGGTAGTCCAGACCGGCGGAGATCGAGTACGGCTCGGTGATCTGGCCCTCCTCGTCCTGCAGGACGTAGGACCGGGAGCCGTGCAGGATGCCGGGCTCGCCGGCGGTGAGGGTGGCCGCGTGCTCGCCGGTCTCGATGCCGTGTCCGGCGGGCTCGCAGCCGATGAGGCGGACGCCCTCGTCGGGGATGAAGGCGTGGAAGAGGCCGATGGCGTTGGAGCCGCCGCCGACGCAGGCGACGGCCGCGTCCGGGAGACGGCCGGCGCGCTCCAGGAGCTGGCGCCGGGCCTCGACGCCGATGACCCGGTGGAAGTCGCGGACCATGGCCGGGAAGGGGTGCGGGCCGGCGACCGTACCGAACAGGTAGTGGGTGTGGTCGACGTTGGCGACCCAGTCCCGGAACGCCTCGTTGATGGCGTCCTTGAGGGTGCGGCTGCCGGACTTCACGGCGACGACCTCGGCGCCGAGCATGCGCATCCGGGCCACGTTGAGGGCCTGCCGCTCGGTGTCGATCTCGCCCATGTAGATGGTGCAGTCGAGGCCGAACAGCGCGCAGGCGGTGGCCGTGGCGACGCCGTGCTGGCCGGCGCCGGTCTCGGCGATGACCCGGGTCTTGCCCATGCGCTTGGTGAGCAGGGCCTGGCCGAGCACGTTGTTGATCTTGTGGGAGCCGGTGTGGTTGAGGTCCTCGCGCTTGAGGAACACCCGCGCGCCGCCGGCGTGTTCGGCGAAGCGGGGCACCTCGGTGAGCGCCGAGGGGCGGCCGGTGTAGTTGACCAGCAGGTCGTCGAGCTCGCGGGCGAACTCGGGGTCGTGCTTGGCCTTGTCGTACTCGACGGCGACCTCGTCCACGGCGGCGACGAGGGCCTCCGGGATGAACTTGCCGCCGAACGCGCCGAAGTAGCCCTCGGCGCTGGGCACCTGGCCGGTGGGGTCAGGGAAGAAGAAATCGCTGGGCATGCGAAAACCTCACGGTGAGATTGTGGAAAGACACTAATCGCCGTGGGGGCGGAGCTTGTCGTACGACCTCAGGCCGTGTGTGGCTGGTCGAGCAGTTCCCCGCGCCCCTTTGGGGCGCGCTGCCATCGACGTCCGTTCACCTGTCCCGGCTCGTCACCGATGACGTACCGCACCCTGCGACCGTGGACACGCCGGGCGGGGGCGCGGCAGCCCCTCGGGCGGCAGCCGCGCGCCAGGCGGGCGTACCGGTCCACGGTCGTCACGGTGAGAGTCATCGGTACCAAGCCTAGCGGGTGATCAGCCCCGGCCGTGGCGCAGTGCCGGGTGTTCGCCCGCCGCCACCAGGTCGGCCACCGCCGCCTTGGGGTCGCGGCCGGTCACCAGGGACTCGCCGACCAGTACGGCGTCGGCGCCGGCGTTGGCGTAGGCGATGAGGTCGTGCGGGCCGCGGACGCCGGACTCGGCGACCTTGACGATGCCGTCGGGGATCTCCGGGGCGAGCCGCTCGAACGTGCCGCGGTCCACCTCCAGCGTCTTCAGGTTGCGCGCGTTGACGCCGATGACCTTGGCACCCGCGTCCACCGCACGCTCGACCTCGTCCTCGTCGTGCACCTCGACGAGCGGGGTCAGACCGATGGACACCGCCCGCTCGATCAGCGACTCCAGGGCCGGCTGGTCCAGGGCGGCCACGATCAGCAGCGCGAGGTCGGCGCCGTACGCGCGGGCCTCCCACAGCTGGTACGACGTGACGATGAAGTCCTTGCGCAGGACGGGGATGTCGACCCGGGAGCGCACGGCCTCCAGGTCGGCGAGCGAGCCGCCGAAGCGGCGCTGTTCGGTGAGGACGGAGATGACGGCCGCACCGCCCGCCTCGTAGTCCGCGGCGAGTCCGGCCGGGTCGGCGATCGCCGCCAACGCGCCCTTGGAGGGGCTCGAGCGCTTGACCTCGCAGATCACCTTGACGCCGTCGCCCTTGAGCGCGGCCACCCCGTCCTTGGCGGCGTGGGCCTTGGCCGCGCGCTCCTTGAGCTCGTCGAGGGTGACGCGTGCCTGCCGCTCCGCGAGGTCGGCACGGACTCCGTCGATGATCTCGTCGAGCACACTCACGCGAGCGGCCCCCTTCCAGACGGTGGTTCCTTCGAGGTTTTGAAAACCTGTGGTCAATGCGATGGTATCCGCAGGACGGCCGAGGCCTCGCATCCGGCCGACGGCGGTCCCACTACCTGGACATTCGCGACTTGATCAAGGGTGGAGCCAGCCACCGAACGGCAGGTTCCGGACGACGGTGAACACCAGCAGGACCGCGCCGAGGGTGCACAGCTGCGCCGGTCCCAGGTCGATCCGCAGCGGCCGGCCGCGTGCCGCACGGGCCACCCAGACGGTCCACAGCACGGCGAAGCCCAGGTAGGCGGCCACGCCGAGCGCGTTGTCGCGCAGGGCGGCGAGCAGATCGCCGTGCACGAAGGCGTGCGCGCTGCGCAGCCCGCCGCAGCCCGGGCAGTACAGCCCGGTGAGCCGGTACAGCGGGCACACCGGGTAGTGACCGGGTTCGCCCGGGTCGACGGCACCGACGTACCCGAAGGCCGCGGCGACGGCCCCGAGCACGCCCGCCGGGACGGCGATCCGCCGCCGGACGGGTGCGGGGGACGGAGCCGGACGGCTGTAGGCGTTCACGCGGGCATTCTGCCCCGGCGGACACGGGCCCGCCCGCCCGGCCACGGCAAGCGGCCCAACCCCGCCCGGCCGCGCCACCGGCCCGGTGCCGGCGCACGCAAAAGGCGGCCCGCATCCCCAGGGATGCCGGACCGCCCGCGCGGATGATCCGCGGCTCAGCTCTCCGCGGCGGCCGGCTCCCGCCTGGCCGCCGGCGCGGCGTGCGGCAGGGACGGTGACTGCTTCGGCTGGCCGAGACCCATGGAGCGCATGAGGGCACCGACCACGCCACCGAGGGCCGTGATGACCATGCCGGCCCAGAAGCCGACGGGCTGGGCCATCACCATGAAGGCACCCGCGACGCAGAAACCGATGAAGGCGATGATGACACCGGTCCAGGCGGCCGGGGTGTGACCGTGGCTGCTGCCCGCCATGACTTGCTCCTCGTTGCTGTCTGTGTGTCGTACGAGCCGGACGCTCGCCGTCCATTGTCCCGTACGCGCAGGTGTGCCGGACGCGGGGGTGGCGTCTGGTTCACCACATCGGTCTCACGGCACCGGTCAGGCGCCCGTCGGGTCCTCGCCGCGGTCCAGGGCCTTCCAGATCTCCTCGGGACGCTCCGGGTCGGCCGGCCGGGCCGTGCGCCGCGGGCGGGCGGTGCCGCGCTCGTAGCGCCCGGACATCGCGGGCCACAGGCTGCCGTAGCGCAGCGCGAGCAGTCCGGCGAGCAGGATCAGCACCCCGCCGGCGGCCGCGACGTAGGGCCAGCCGGTGTGGGTGAGCGCGGCGACCGTGGCGGAGGTGTCGCCGCTCGCCTTGGCGGCCTGCTCGTCCAGGGCGGAGCCGTCGGAGGCGGCCACCAGCGCCGCGGTGACGATCCCGGCGCCGGACAGCGCGAGCAGCCCGGAGACGAGGAGCCGGCCGGCCCTGCGGACGGCGAAGACGGCGACGAGGGCGGCGAGGCCGACTATGGCGAGGGCCGCGGGGACGCCCGTGACGTCGCTGCCCTTGGCGGTCAGCGGGAACGCGCCGCCGGCCACCGTCGCGGTGCCCTCCGCCCAGCGCTGCCGGGTCGCGAGCAGCGCCACGGCCGCGCCGAGCGCGCCGCACAGGAGGGCCACGGCGAGGCTCCGCCGGCCGGACCGGGCGGACGCGGCGGCTTCGGAACGGGGGTGAGGTACGGCAGTCACGTACTCCACTATCGCCTGAACCCCGGGCGAACCGGCACCCGGGGTTGCTATGAGAAGCGCCCTATTGCCCGAGGCGGTTCGCCGTGTGCACCGCCCGCAGCACCGCCGCCGCCTTGTTGCGGCACTCCTGGTCCTCCGCGACCGGGTCGGAGTCGGCGACGATGCCGGCGCCCGCCTGGACGTAGGCCGTGCCGTCGCGGAGCAGGGCCGTACGGATGGCGATGGCGGTGTCGGAGTCGCCGGCGAAGTCCAGGTAACCGACGCAGCCGCCGTACAGGCCGCGCCGGGACGGCTCCAGCTCGTCGATGATCTGCATCGCGCGGGGCTTCGGGGCGCCCGAGAGGGTGCCCGCCGGGAAGCAGGCGGTGAGCACGTCGAAGGCGGTGCGGCCGGGGGCCACCGTGCCGGTGACGGTGGAGACGATGTGCATCACGTGCGAGTAGCGCTCGACGGACATGAAGTCGACCACCTCGACCGAGCCGGGCTCGCACACCCGGCCGAGGTCGTTGCGCCCGAGGTCGACCAGCATCAGGTGCTCGGCGCGCTCCTTGGGATCGGCGAGCAGTTCCTCGGCGAGGGCCTGGTCCTCCTGCGGGGTGGCGCCGCGGTGCCGGGTGCCGGCGATGGGGTGCACCATCGCGCGCCCGTCCTCGACCTTCACCAGTGCTTCCGGGGAGGAGCCGACGACGTCGAACCCGTCGAAGCGGAAGAGGTACATGTACGGCGAGGGGTTGGTGGCGCGCAGCACCCGGTAGACGTCCAGGGCGCTCGCCGTGCACGGGGTCTCGAAGCGCTGGGAGGGCACGACCTGGAAGGCCTCGCCCGCGCGGATGCGTTCCTTGACGTCCTCGACGGCCTGCTGGAAGTCGGGGCCGCCCCACAGGGCGGTGTACTCGGGCAGCTCGGAGGGAGGCAGGTGGGCCGGGGGCTGGGCGACCGGGCGGGACAGGTCCGCCTCCATGGCGTCCAGGCGGGCCACGGCGTCCGCGTACGCCTCGTCGACGCCGGTGTCCAGGTCGTTGTGGTTGATCGCGTTGGCGATCAGCAGGACGGAGCCCTCCCAGTGGTCCATCACCGCGAGGTCGCTGGTGAGCAGCATGGTCAGCTCGGGCAGCCGCAGGTCGTCGCGTTCGCCGGGGCCGATCTTCTCCAGGCGGCGGACGATGTCGTAGCCCAGGTAGCCGACCATGCCGCCGGTGAAGGGCGGCAGGCCCTCCTGGTGCGGGGTGTGCAGCGTCCGGAGGGTGGCGCGCAGGGCCGCGAGGGGGTCGCCGTCGGTGGGGACGCCGACGGGCGGGGTGCCCAGCCAGTGGGCCTGCCCGTCCCGGGCGGTGAGCGTGGCGGCGCTGCGGACGCCCACGAAGGAGTAGCGAGACCAGGAACGGCCGTTCTCCGCGGACTCCAGCAGGAAGGTGCCGGGTCGCTCGGCGGCCAGCTTGCGGTAGAGCGCGACCGGGGTGTCGCCGTCGGCGAGGAGCTTGCGCGTGACCGGGATGACACGCCGGTCGGTGGCCAGCTTGCGGAAAGTCTCCAGTTCCATGGCCGCTGACCTTACTGACCGGAGCCGGGGGCGGCGGAACCGGCGTCCTTGAGCAGCACGTCCTCGTCGAAGCAGGTGCGCGCGCCGGTGTGGCAGGCGGCGCCCTCCTGGTCGACCCGGACCAGCAGGGTGTCGGCGTCGCAGTCCAGCGCGACCGACTTGACCCACTGGACGTGGCCGGAGGTGTCGCCCTTGACCCAGTACTCCCGGCGGCTGCGGGACCAGTAGGTGCAGCGGCCGGTGGTCAGCGTCCGGTGCAGCGCCTCGTCGTCCATCCAGCCGAGCATGAGCACCTCGCCGGTGTCGTACTGCTGGGCGATGGCGGGGACGAGCCCGTCGGCGCTGCGCTTGAGCCGCGCGGCGATCTCCGGGTCGAGGCTGCTGGGCCGGGGGCTGCCGGTCGTACTGGTCATAGGTGCCATTGTGCCGCGCGGCACCGACAGCGCGGCCGTGACGTCCATTGTGCGGACCTTGGTCGTAGGCTGGCAGCATGTCGACCTTCGCCAAGCGTGAACGGCTTCTTCTCGCCGACCTCTTGGAAACCGTCGGTCCGGACGCCGAGACCCTCTGCGAGGGCTGGCGGACCCGGGACCTGGCCGCGCACGTGATCGTCCGCGAGCGCCGGCCGGACGCGGCCGGGGGCACGCTGATCAAGCAGCTCGCGCCGCGCCTGGAGAAGGTGATGGCCGAGTACGCCGCGAAGCCGTACGAGGAGCTGATCCAGCTGATCCGTACCGGCCCGCCGCGGTTCTCGCCCTTCCAGCTCAAGCAGGTCGACGAGGCCGCCAACATCGTGGAGTTCTACGTCCACACGGAGGACGTCCGCCGCGCCCAGCCGGACTGGACACCGCGCGAGCTGGACCCGGTCTTCCAGGACACGCTGTGGGCCCGGCTGGAGCGGATGGCGCGGCTCATGGGCCGGGGCGTCCCGACGGGGCTGGTGCTGCGCCGGCCGGACGGGCAGACGGCGGTGGCGCACCGGGGCACCCCGGTGGTGACGGTGACCGGTGAGCCGTCGGAGCTGCTGATGTTCGCCTACGGCCGGCAGAACGCGGCCAGGGTGGACCTGGACGGCGACGCCGAGGCGATCGACCGGCTGCACGAGTCCCGGCAGCTGGGCATCTGAGAGGGCCGGCCCGTGATCAAGGTGGCGATGACCAGCGTGTTCGTGGACGACGTGGCGACGGCGCACGCCTTCTACACCGACGTCCTGGGCTTCGAGACCCGCACCCACATGGACCTGGGCGACGGCACCCTGTTCGTGACGGTCGGCGCGCCGGACGGGGCCCAGCCGGATCTCCAGCTGCTGCTGGAGCCCGGCCAGGGTCCGATCGCGGAGCCGTACCGCCGGGCGCTGTACGAGGCGGGGCTGCCGTGCATCGTCTTCTCCGTGGACGACCTCCGGGCCGAGTACGAGCGGCTGAGCGGCCTCGGGGTCCGCTTCACGCATCCGCCGCAGGAGCAGGGACCGATGCTGGCGGCCGTGTTCGACGACTCGGTGGGCAATCTCGTGCAGCTGGTCCAGCCCCACGGGTGAGGCCCGGTCAGCCGGGGAGTTCGGCGCGGCGCAGGCCCGGTACGGCGAGGGCGACGACCCCGCCGAGGCCGCAGACGGCGGCGCTGACGACGTACACCGGGCCGAGCCCCCAGGTCCCGATCGCGGCGGCGGCGAGCGGCAGGCTGAGCGGGGTGAGGCCGAGGCTGACCAGGCTGGAGACGGAGGTGACCCGGCCGAGGTAGGCGGGGTCGGCCTGGGTCTGGAGCAGGGCGCCGCACAGGGCGCCGCTCAGGCCGGTGAGCAGGCCGACGACCACGGCCGTGGCGACGGCGGCCGGGAGGGCCGGGACGTGGGCGAGGGCGCCGATGGCCACCGAGCCGGCGAGGATGGCGTACCCGGCGAGCAGTCCGGCCCGGGGCAGCCGGCCCCGGACGGCGAGCAGCAGCGAGGCGGCTGCCGCGCCGGCCGCGAACCCGGCCAGCACCCAGCCCATCCCGGAGGCGCCCCAGCCGCGCCGGTCGGCGAGCAGGGTGAGTCCGACGTTCAGGGGGCCGACGAAACCCAGGTCGCCGAGGGCGATGGCGAGCATCAGCGGGCCGAGGACCCGGTGCCGCCGGACGTACCGCAGGCCGGCCGCGAGGTCGCTCCGGGCGGTCCGAGGCGCGCGGGGGGTGTCGTCCCGCGGCAGCTCCCGTACGCGTACGGAGACCAGCAGCGGCACCGAGACGGCGATGAGCGCCCCGGCGAGGGCGAAGGCGGCCGGAGCGCCGCCGAGGGCCACGCCGAGGCCGCCGAGCGGGGCGCCCACGACGCTCGCGCAGCGGAGGGCGAGGCCGCGCATGCCCTGGACGCGGGCGAGCTGGTCCTCGCCGGTGATCCTGGGCGGCAGGGCGCCCACGGCGGGCATGAACACGGCGTCGACGGCGCCGAAGACCACCGCCAGCAGGGCGAGCGGCCACAGGCCGGGGCTGGTGAGGAACAGCAACGCGGCCACGGCGAGGACGGCGCCGCACCGCACGGCGTCACTGCCGATCACGACGCGCCTCGGCCCCAGCCGGTCGGCGATCACGCCCCCGCCGAGCATCAGCAGGGCCCTGGGGAGCGCACTCGCCGCCATCACGAGCCCGGCCTGCGCGGGCGTACCGGCCTGTACGGCCCCCCAGGACAGGGCGAGGTAGTAGACGCTGTCCCCCAGCATCGAGGCGGTGTAGGCCCCGAGCCAGCGCAGGACGTTCGGGTCCCGATGGGCCTGCATGCTCGCCGGCGGCACCACCGTGGCGGTCATCGAAGCACCTTGCGCAGTTTTTCTTTCGGGTTCGTCGACAGGAGAGGCCCCGGCCGCTCGGCCGGGGCCTCGTAAGGCTGTTCTAGCGGACGGGGTGGCCCGCCTCGCGGAGGGTCTGCTTCACCTCGCCGATCCTCAGGTCGCCGAAGTGGAAGACCGACGCGGCCAGGACCGCGTCCGCGCCGGCCTCGATGGCCGGGGGGAAGTCGGTGAGCCTGCCGGCGCCGCCGGAGGCGATCACCGGGACCGTGACGTGCTTGCGGACCGCGGCGATCATCTCCAGGTCGTAGCCGTCCTTCGTGCCGTCCGCGTCCATGGAGTTCAGCAGGATCTCCCCCGCGCCCAGCTCGGCCGCCCGGTGCGCCCACTCCACCGCGTCGATGCCGGTGCCGCGCCGGCCGCCGTGGGTGGTGACCTCGAAGGTGCCCTCAGGAGTGCGGCGGGCGTCCACCGACAGCACCAGGACCTGGCGGCCGAAGCGCTCGGCGATCTCGCGGATCAGGTCGGGGCGGGCGATCGCGGCGGTGTTCACGCCCACCTTGTCGGCGCCCGCCCGCAGCAGCCTGTCCACGTCCTCGGCCGTGCGGACGCCGCCGCCCACGGTCAGCGGGATGAACACCTGCTCGGCGGTGCGGCGCACCACGTCGTACGTCGTCTCCCGGTTGCCGGAGGACGCGGTGATGTCCAGGAACGTCAGCTCGTCGGCGCCCTCGGCGTCGTACACCTTGGCCATCTCGACGGGGTCGCCCGCGTCGCGCAGGTTCTGGAAGTTGACGCCCTTGACGACCCGGCCGTTGTCCACGTCCAGGCAGGGGATGACTCGGACCGCCAGGGTCATGACTGCTCAGGCTCCTCTGAAAGCTTCTAGTTCCACTTCGACCAGGATCCGCGGATCGACGAATCCCTCCACGACCAGCAGGGTCGAGACCGGGCGCACGGAGTCGAACAGCTCCTTGTGGGCCCGGCCGACGGCGTCCACGTCCCGCACATGGGTGAGGTACATCCGCGTGCGGATCACGGATCCGATGCCGAGGCCGAACTCCCCGAGCGCCTCGACGGCGCTGGTGAAGGCCACCTTGGCCTGCTCGTACGGGTCGCCCTCGCCGTACAGCACGGTGCCCTTGAAGGACGTCGTGCCCGCCACCAGCACCCGGTCGCCCGCCGCCACGGCGCGTGCGAACCCGAAACTCTCTTCCCAGGGACTTCCGCTGTGCACGCGCCGTACGGCATCGCTCATGACACTGTGTCCGATTTCAAGACGTAGCCTCCAAGGCCTCTTCCAGGGTGAACGCCTTCGCGTAGAGGGCCTTCCCGACGATGGCGCCCTCGACACCGAGGGGCACCAGGCCGGCGATGGCGCGCAGGTCGTCGAGCGACGACACGCCGCCCGACGCCACGACCGGGCGGTCCGTCGCCGCGCACACGTTCCTCAGCAGCTCCAGGTTCGGGCCCTGGAGCGTGCCGTCCTTGGCGATGTCGGTGACGACGTAGCGGGCGCAGCCCTCCTTGTTCAGGCGCTCCAGCGTCTCGTACAGGTCGCCGCCGTCGCGGGTCCAGCCGCGGCCGCGCAGGGTGGTGCCGCGTACGTCCAGGCCGACGGCGATCTTGTCGCCGTGCTCGGCGATGACCTTGGCGACCCACTCGGGTGTCTCCAGGGCGGCCGTGCCGAGGTTGACCCGGGTGCAGCCGGTGGCGAGGGCCGCGGCGAGGGTGTCGTCGTCGCGGATGCCGCCGGACAGCTCCACCTTGATGTCCATGGCCTTGGCGACCTCGGCGATCAGCGCACGGTTGTCGCCGGTGCCGAACGCGGCGTCCAGGTCGACCAGGTGCAGCCACTCGGCGCCGGAGCGCTGCCAGGCGAGGGCGGCCTCCAGCGGGGAGCCGTAGGAGGTCTCGGTCCCGGACTCGCCGTGCACGAGGCGGACGGCCTGGCCGTCGCGGACGTCGACGGCGGGGAGGAGTTCGAGCTTGGCCATGGTCTACAGGGTTCCGATCCAGTTGGTGAGGAGCTGGGCACCGGCGTCGCCGGACTTCTCGGGGTGGAACTGGGTGGCCCACAGGGCGCCGTTCTCCACGGCGGCCACGAACGGCTTGCCGTGCGTCGTCCAGGTGACCTTGGGGGCCTCGATCACCGGGTTGTTCGACTCCAGGCGCCACTCGTGGACGGCGTAGGAGTGCACGAAGTAGAAGCGGGCGTCGGCGTCCAGGCCGGCGAACAGCTGCGAGCCGGCGGGGGCGTCGACGGTGTTCCACCCCATGTGGGGCACGACGTCGGCCTGGAGCGGTTCGACCGTGCCGGGCCACTCGTCCAGGCCCTCGGCCTCCACGCCGTGCTCGATGCCGCGCGCGAAGAGGATCTGCATGCCGACGCAGATGCCCATGACCGGGCGGCCGCCGGACAGCCGGCGGTCCACGACCCAGTCGCCGCGGGCGGCGCGCAGGCCCTGCATGCAGGCGGCGAACGCGCCGACGCCCGGCACCAGCAGACCGTCGGCGTTCATCGCCCTGTCGAAGTCGCGCGTGATCTCCACGTCGGCGCCGACGCGCGCGAGGGCCCGCTCGGCGGACCGCACGTTGCCGAAGCCGTAGTCGAAGACGACGACCTTCTTGGTGCTCAATTCCACACCTCCAGCCGCATGACGCCCGCCACCAGGCACAGGCCCGCGCCGATCGAGAGCAGCACGATCAGGCTGGTGGGCATCTTCTGCTTGACGAAGGAGATGATGCCGCCGACCAGGAAGAGGCCGACGACGATCAGGATGGTCGACAGACCGGTCATGGGTTACAGCGCGCCCTTCGTCGACGGGAGGATGCCGGCCGCGCGCGGGTCGCGCTCGGAGGCGTACCTGAGGGCCCGGGCCAGCGCCTTGAACTGGCACTCCACGATGTGGTGCGCGTTGCGGCCGTAGGGCACGTGCACGTGCAGCGCGATCTGCGCCTGGGCGACGAAGGACTCCAGGATGTGCCGGGTCATCGTCGTGTCGTACTCGCCGATCATCGGCGCCATCTTCTCGGGCTCGGTGTGCACGAGGTAGGGGCGGCCGGACAGGTCGACGGTGACCTGGGCGAGGGACTCGTCCAGCGGGACCGTGCAGTTGCCGAAGCGGTAGATGCCCACCTTGTCGCCGAGCGCCTGCTTGAAGGCGGCGCCGAGCGCGAGGGCGGTGTCCTCGATGGTGTGGTGGGAGTCGATGTGCAGGTCGCCGTCGGTCTTCACGGTCAGGTCGAACAGACCGTGCCGGCCGAGCTGGTCGAGCATGTGGTCGTAGAAGCCGACGCCGGTGGCGATGTCGGTCTTCCCGGTGCCGTCGAGGTCTATCTCGACCAGCACCGACGTCTCCTTGGTGGTGCGCTCCACGCGTCCTGTGCGGCTCATGCGTTACAGCTCCTTCTTCAACTCACGGACCGCGTCGAGGAACGCGTCGTTCTCCTCCGGGGTGCCGGCGGTCACCCGCAGCCATCCCGGTACGCCGTTGTCCCGGACCAGCACGCCCCGGTCGAGGATCTTCCGCCAGGCCTCGTGGGCGCTGGCGAACCGGCCGAACTGCACGAAGTTCGCGTCGGACTCGGTGACCTCGTAGCCCGTCGCGCGCAGCTCGGCGACCAGCCGGTCCCGCTCGGCCTTCAGCTGCTGCACGTACCCCAGCAGCGTGTCGGTGTGCTCCAGGGCGGCCAGGGCGGTGGCCTGGGTGATCGCCGACAGGTGGTACGGCAGCCGGACCAGCTGGACGGCGTCCACGACGGCCGGGTGCGCGGCCAGGTAGCCGAGGCGCAGGCCGGCGGCGCCGAACGCCTTGGACATGGTCCGGGAGATCACCAGGTGCGGGCGGCCCTCGATGAGGGGCAGCAGCGACTCGCCGTGGCTGAACTCGATGTACGCCTCGTCCACGATCACCATGGACGGCTTGGCCGCCTGCGCGGCCTCGTACAGCGCGAGCACCGTCTCCGGCGGCACGGCGTTGCCGGTGGGGTTGTTGGGGGTGGTGACGAAGACGACGTCCGGCTTGTGCTCGGCGATGGCCCGCAGGGCCGCGTCGAGGTCGATCGTGAAGTCCTCGTTCCGGGGACCGGAGATCCAGCCGGTGCCGGTGCCGCGCGCGATGAGCGCGTGCATCGAGTACGACGGCTCGAACCCGATCGCCGTACGGCCCGGTCCGCCGAAGGTCTGCAGCAGCTGCTGGATGACCTCGTTGGAGCCGTTGGCGGCCCACACGTTCTCGATGCCGAGCGGGTGGTTGCCGGTCTTCGTCAGGTACTTGGCCAGCTCGGTGCGCAGCTGGACCGCGTCCCGGTCCGGGTAGCGGTTCAGGGTCCGGGCGGCCTCCCGCACCCGCTCCGCGATCCGCTCGACCAGCGGCTCGGGCAGCGGGTAGGGGTTCTCGTTGGTGTTCAGCCGTACGGGGACGTCCAGCTGGGGCGCGCCGTAGGGGGACTTGCCACGCAGCTCGTCCCGTACGGGAAGATCGTCGATCCGCACGTCGCTCACTTGCTCTCGGGTACCTTCCAGCCGAACCTCGCCTTGACCGCCGCGCCGTGCGCGGGCAGGTCCTCCGCCTCCGCCAGCGTCACCACGTGGTGGGCGACCTCGGCGAGCGCGTCCCGGGTGTAGTCCACGATGTGGATGCCGCGCAGGAAGGACTGGACGGACAGGCCCGAGGAGTGGCAGGCGCAGCCGCCGGTGGGCAGGACGTGGTTGGAGCCCGCCGCGTAGTCGCCGAGCGAGACGGGGGCCCAGGGGCCGATGAAGATCGCGCCCGCGTTCTTCACCCGGTCGGCCACGGCGGCCGCGTCGGCGGTCTGGATCTCCAGGTGCTCGGCGCCGTACGCGTCGACCACCCGCAGGCCCTCCTCGACGCCGTCCACGAGGACGATCGCGGACTGCTTGCCCTTGAGCGCCGGCACGATCCGGTCGTCGATGTGCTTGGTGGCCGCGACCTGCGGCTCCAGCTCCTTCTCCACCGCCTCCGCCAGCTCGACGGAGTCGGTGACCAGGACGGCGGCCGCGAGCGGGTCGTGCTCGGCCTGGCTGATCAGGTCGGAGGCGACGTGCACCGGGTCGGCGCCCGCGTCGGCGAGGATCGCGATCTCGGTCGGGCCGGCCTCGGCGTCGATGCCGATCTTGCCGGTGAAGTAGCGCTTGGCGGCGGCGACCCAGATGTTGCCGGGGCCGGTGACCATGTTGGCGGGCGGGCAGGACTCGGTGCCGTAGGCGAACATCGCGACGGCGGTGGCGCCGCCCGCCGCGTACACCTCGTCCACGCCGAGCAGGGCGCAGGCGGCCAGGATCGTCGGGTGCGGCAGGCCGCCGAACTCGGCCTGGGCCGGTGAGGCGAGCGCGATGGACGCGACGCCGGCCTCCTGGGCCGGGACCACGTTCATGACCACGGAGGACGGGTACACCGAGCGGCCGCCCGGCGCGTACAGGCCGACGCGCTCGACCGGCACCCACTTCTCGGTCACCGAGCCGCCGGGCACCACCTGGGTGGTGTGCGTCGTACGGCGCTGCGCGCGGTGGACCAGCCGGGCGCGGCGGATGGACTCCTCCAGGGCCGCCCGCACCGCCGGGTCGAGGCCCGTGAGCGCGTCGGTGAGCGCCTGGGCCGGCACACGGACGGTTTCCAGCCGTACTCCGTCGAATTTCTCGGCGAAGTCGATCAGCGCCGCGTCGCCACGATGATGCACGGCCTCGCAGATCGGACGCACCTTCTCCAGGGCGGCCTGAACGTCGAAGTCGGCTCGGGGCAGCAGGTCGCGCAGGGCGGGGCCCTCGGGAAGGGCGTCGCCGCGCAGATCGATTCGGGAAATCACAGTCCCAATTCTCTCAGACCGCCGTCGGGAGCCGTCCGCGCGTATCAATGGCTGATACAGAACGTGGGCCAAAGGCTGGTACATAGGCTGGCCGGAACCCGGAAGATCCCCTTTACGCCTGGTGTTCCGGGGGTCACGCAGCGGGCATGAACGGCTGTACGAAAACCACTGAAAACCACTGAAGAGGGAGAGGAGAGCGGTGACCGAGGGGGCCGGCATCCGCACCGGGGACCTGCCGGACGACCTGACCGCGACCGAGGCGGGCATGTGGCAGGCCTTCCGCAACGGCAGCGTGTACGACCTGAGCAGCGGGGACGCCACGGTGGACGATCCGCACGGCAGCCATCCGTGGGGCCCCGAGCGGACCGTGCGCGCCCGCATCGTGTGCTGGCTGCTGCTGGACGGCCCGCCGGCGCTCGCGGGCCGGGTGTCCGCGCTGAAGCTCGTCGGCGTGCGGATCACCGGCGCGCTGGACCTGGCGGGCGGCCAGGTCACGCCGTACGTGGAGCTGACCGGCTGCCGCTTCGACGAGGAGGTCCGGCTGCCGGAGGCGCGGTTCACGACCGTGCGCCTGGCGGACTGCTCGGTGCCGCGCCTGGAGGCGGCCCGCGTGCACACCGAGGGCGATCTGCACCTGCCGCGCTGCCGGTTCCGCAGCGGGGTCCGGCTGACGGACGCGCACATCGGCACCGACCTGCTGCTCAACCAGGCGATCGTGCACCGCGACCGCAGCGGCCGGTCGATCGCGGCGGACGGGATGACCGTGGGCCAGGACCTGCAGGCGGAGCTGCTGGAGGCGCACGGCGAGTTCAGCCTGCGCGGCGCCCAGATCGGCGTCTCGCTCAGCCTGCGCGGCGCGAAGCTCGCCAACCCCTACGCCCGCTTCGCCCTGAACGCCCCCCAGCTGACGGTCGAGCGCACCCTGTACCTGACCCCGGCCGGCGTGGGCAGTGCGCTGCTGAGCGGCACCACACCCGCGCGCGGGACGCGTATCCAGCGCTTCGAGTGCCGGGGCGGGGTGCGTCTGGACGACGGGCGGTTCGGGGACGCCGTCGACCTGGAGCGGGCCCGGTTCACCTTCACCGACGACCAGGAGCTGTCCCTGCGCCGGGTGCAGACGCCGGAGCTGCGCTTCCTCGGGGACAAGCCGCAGCGCGGCAAGGTGGTGCTGTCCGGCGCGCGGATCGTGAACCTGGTGGACCGCGCGAGCAGCTGGCCGGAGGCGGGCAGTCTGCACATGGGCGGGTTCGCCTACGAGAACCTGGTGCCGCAGGGCCCGTTCCCGCTGACCCAGCGCCTGGACTGGGTGGCGGCGGCCACCGCCGAGTACGCGCCGGAGCCGTACGAGCGGCTGGCCGCGGTGCTGCGCGCCGCCGGGGAGGACGAGGACGCGCGCGAGGTGCTGCTGGCCAAGCAGCGCCGGCGGCGCGAGACGCTGCCGCCGGCCGCCAAGGTCTGGGGGTTCGTGCAGGACTGGGTGGTGGCCTACGGCTACCGGCCGGGCCGGGCCGCGGTGTGGATGGCGGTGCTGTGGGCGGCGGGCACGCTCGCGTTCGCGCACGCCGACCACCCGCCGCTGAACTCCGGCGGCCATCCGGCGTGGAGCCCGGCGCTGTTCACGCTGGACCTGCTGCTGCCGGTGATCGACCTGGGCCAGGCCGGCCAGTGGCAGCTGCGCGGCGGCTGGCAGTGGCTGGCGGCCGTGATGATCCTGCTCGGCTGGATCCTGGCGACGACGGTGGCGGCGGGCGCGACCCGGCTGCTGCGCCGGAGCTGACCGCACACGTGCACAGCCGGCACCGGGTCCCCACGAGGTGCGGCCCGTGTTCACGAGGTGCACGGACGCACACAATTTGAACATTCACCCTTTACCGGCCCTTGACCTTCCGGCGTACAACTTTCCATGACTTGACCAGTCCCTCTGGCGCGGCCCCGACCTGCGGACTTTCAATGGTCGACACCATGGCTCTGCTGCCCTCGTTCATCCGCCCCACCCGGATGACCAAACGCTCCGCGCGCCCGGCCGCCCGACCGCCGGCCGGGGACGAGGCCGTGCTCGACGCGCCCGACGACCGCCTCTCGCCCGCGCTGGTCGCGGCCGCCCGGGGCGAGTACGCCGCCGCGGCCGGCCTGCTCGCCGCCACCCGCGCCGCCGCCGAGTGGGAGAACCGGGACCGGTACGTACGGCGCCTGGCCGCCTTCGCCCGCTCCCGCCCCGAGTGGTACGAGCAGTGGCGCGCCGCCGCCCCGGACCACCCCGGCGCACGGCTGGTCGGGGCCCAGCTGGCGGTGGACCGCGCCTGGCCCTCGCCGGCCCGCGCCGAGCTGCTGCGCGAGGCCAGCCCGCTGATCACCGCCGCCGCCCGCGCCGACGACCGCGACCCGGTGCCCTGGCGGATCGCGCTCGACCACGCGCGCGGCTCACAGGCCGGGCACCGCTACTTCGAGGAGTTGTGGGAGGCCGCCGTACGGCGTGCCCCGCACCACTACGGCTGCCATGTGGCCGCCCTGCGCTACCTGGCCACCTTCTGGCACGGCTCGCACCGCGAGTGCTTCGACTTCGCCGACCGGGCCGCCCAGGACGCCCCGGCCGGCTCGCTCGTCCAGGCGCTGCCCGCCCGGGCCGCCTTCGGCTACCTCACCGACGGCTGCGGGCCCGAGGTGCCGCGGGCCCGGCTGGACGCGGCGGCCGACCGCGCGATCGCGCTCTCCGGCCACTTCCCGGCGGCCGACCCGTGGCCCGCCGAGGTCCGCAACAAGCTGCTGTACGTCCTGCTGCGGCTGGACCGCTGGGAGGACGCCCGCGCCCAGCTGCGCCTGATCGGCCCGTACGCCACGTCCTTCCCCTGGGACCGGTTCTCGGACGACCCGCTCGGTCACTTCCTGCGCCTGCGCGAGCACCTGGAGACGGCGGGCCCGCGGCCCGCCCCGGCCGGGCTGCTGACGGCGTCCCCGGACCCCCTCGACGGCCACGGCGGACACGCCTGCGCCGGGGACCACTAGGCTGGGGCGCCGTGACCACCGTCCGTCTCCCCCTCTTCCCACTGAACTCGGTGCTGTTCCCGGGGCTCGTGCTGCCGCTGAACGTCTTCGAGGAGCGTTATCGCGCCATGATGCGCGAGCTGCTGAAGACCCCCGAGGACGAATCGCGCCGGTTCGCCGTCGTCGCCATCCGTGACGGCCACGAGGTCGCGCCGAGCGCCCCGGGCATGCCGGATCCCACGGCCGAGCCCGAACGGGGCCCGGCCGCCGGCTTCGGCCCCGACCCGCTCAAGGCCTTCCACGGGGTGGGCTGTGTGGCGGACGCGGCCACCGTCCGGGAGCGGTCCGACGGCACGTTCGAGGTGCTGGCCACGGGCACGACCCGGGTCCGCCTGCTGTCCGTGGACGCGTCCGGGCCGTTCCTGACCGCGGAGCTGGAGGAGCTGCCGGAGGAGCCCGGGGACGAGGCCGGCGCGCTGGCCGAGGGCGTCCTGCGCTCCTTCCGCCAGTACCAGAAGCGGCTCGCCGGTGCCCGCGAGCGCTCGCTGTCCGCCGGCACCGAGCTGCCGGACGACCCGAGCGTGGTGTCGTACCTGGTGGCCGCCGCGATGGTGCACGACACGCCGACCAAGCAACGGCTGCTCCAGGCCCCGGACACCGCGTCCCGGCTGCGGGACGAACTGAAACTCCTTCGCGCGGAGACGGCCATCATCCGTAATCTGCCGTCGTTGCCCATGTTCGAGCTGACGCGGACGCCGACGAGTCTGAACTGAGGGAAGCCCGACAACCTGATGGCGAAGAAGCCGAAGAAGCAGCAGCAGTCCGGGGGCACGCCCGCGACGGTCGCCCTGACGGCGGCGGGCGTGGATTTCACGGTCCACGCCTACGACCACGACCCGTCCCACCCCTCGTACGGCGAGGAGGCGGCGGAGGCGATGGGCGTCTCCCCCGAGCGCGTCTTCAAGACCCTGGTGGCCGACGTGGACGGCTCCCTGGTGGTCGGCGTGGTCCCGGTGGCCGGCTCCCTGGACCTGAAGGCCCTGGCCGCGGCGGTGGGCGGCAAGCGGGCGGCCATGGCCGACCCGGCCCTCGCCGAACGCACCACGGGCTACGTCCGCGGCGGCATCTCCCCCCTCGGCCAGCGCAAGAAGCTCCGCACGGTCCTGGACGACTCGGCCGGGGCCCACCCGACGATCTGCGTCTCGGCGGGCCGGCGGGGGCTGGAGGTGGAGCTGGCACCGGGGGACCTGGCGAAGCTGACGGAGGCGGTCCTGGCCCCGATCGGGCGGGGCTGACGCGGGCGTCCTTTCGCCCCGCCCGTCAGTCGACCGGCACCTCGGGGTCCCGGGGCCCGAACAGCGCGGTCAGTCCGAGGTGCGCCAGCAGTCCGGCCAGCGGCCAGGCCAGCAACGCCCCCTTGGCCGACAGCCTCAGCGGCGCCGAGAACGTCACGCCCTTGCCCACGGCCCGCGCGTGCGCGAGCACGTCGGACTCGGGACCGAGCCACACCCCGAGCCGCCAGGCCAGCAAGGATCCCAGCAGCCCGCCGAGCCCCAGCGCCACCACCAGCGGCACACCCCCGCGCCGCCGCAGCAGGAACACCACGACCGCGCTGACCAGGCCGAAGGCGAGCCCCAGCAGGATGAACGTTCCGTCCACCCCGACCGCCTGCTCCCCCTCGGTGTCCTTGACGTAGACGACCCAGTTGTTGTCGATCCGGTCCGCGACCAGCGGCACGTGCGGCGCCAGCCACCACCACAGCAGCCCGAGCAGCACCCCGCTCAGCGCCACCGCGACCGTGGTCACGGCGGCCTCCCGCAGTTCCGTCTTCATCCCGGGGCCGTCCTGTTCGTACGCGCCCGCGCCCGGACCCCCGGCGGGCGGCGGAGCCTGCCGGACCTGGTGCGCGGAGTTGTCGTGCGGCGGCGGAGGCGGAGTCAGCGGTGCGGTCACCTGAATATCGTGCCAGGTCGTGCTGTGCGCCGCGTCACCGGACGGCGGCCCTGCGGTACGCCCAGGTCGCCGCCGCCAGCGAGACCACCCCGACACCCGCGCACACTCCCAGGTCAGCGAGGACCACGGCCCAGTCGGGGTGTGCCCCGAACGTCCGCGCGTACGCCTCGACGCCGTACGTGGACGGCAGCAGATCACGGGCCAGCCGTACCGCCTCCGGCATCCGGTCGGCCGGCAGCACTCCCAGCAGCAGCGCCGCCGACATGCCCAGCTGCCCGAGCAGGGTGGCCAGCTCCGGCCGGGGCGCGAGCAGCCCGCACGCGGCGCCGAGCCCGGCCAGCGCGGCCCCGGCGAGCGGGATGACGGCCACCAGGATCCACAGGTTGGTCAGCGGCAGCCCGAAGAGCGCACAGCCGAACACGGCGGTCACCAGGGTCCCCGGCACGGTGAAGGAGGCGTACGCCGCCGCCGCGCCCAGCACCACGGCCGCCGGCGGCACCGGCAGCGTGGCGTAGTGGTCGAGTCCGCCGCTGGCCCGCAGCTGCCCGAAGTACTGCGACAGCAGGTTCAGCGCGACGTAGGCGACGACCAGCACGGAGGAACCGGCCACCACGGACTGCGCCTCGTGGCCGCTGTCGACGACACCGCGCATCATCACGGCGATGCCCACGGACTGGAAGGTCGCCACGAACAGCAGCGGGATCCGCGCCACCCGGGCCCGGGACAGCTGCGCCCGGTAGACGGCCACCAGCGACGGCCACAGCCGCACGGGCGGCCCCAGCTCGGCCGCGCCGGGCGCCGTGCCCGGCACGGCCCGGGCGCCGCCCGGCACAACCTCGGCGGGTACGACACTCACGACGAGCTGCTCCTCTTCCCTGCGGCGGTCGCGTTCCCCACGGCAGTCGCGCAGATCCATACGCATTCCGCGGCCGGTGCGCTCACGCCCTCACCAGCCCCTGCCGGGCCGCGCCGCCCAGCGCCAGGTAGACGTCCTCCAGGCTGGGCGTGGCGAGCGTGAAGTCGTCCAGGGCGGCGAACGCGGCCCCGCCGGTCACGGTGGCGACGACGGCGCGGGCCTCCTCGGGCGCGAGCCGGAGCGTCCAGCGCCGGCCGGACTCCGCGGCCCGCTCGCGCAGCACGGCGACCTCGGGCACCTCAAGCGGCGCCCGCTCCCGCCACACCAGCTCCACCCGCACCTCGCCGGCGACCTGCGCCTTGAGCCCGGCCGGGGTGTCGCAGGCGATGACCCGGCCCTGGTCGAGCACGGCGACCCGGTCCAGGACCGTCTCGGCCTCGATGACGTTGTGGGTGACCAGCAGCACGGTCGTCCCGTGCTCGGCCCGCCGCCGGTCCACGGCCGCCCAGACCGCCCGCCGGGCCACCGGGTCCATGCCGGTGGTCGGCTCGTCCAGCACGAGCAGCGGCCGCCGGCCGACGAGGGCGGCGGCGAAGCAGGCGAGCCGCCGCTGCCCGCCGGACAGCTTCTTGAGCGCCCGCCCGGCGATCGGGGTCAGCCCCAGCTCCTCCAGGACGGCGTCCCGCTCGGCGCGCGCCCGCCGGACGTCCAGACCGCGCAGGCGTCCGGTGGTCTCGGCGGCGAGGGAGACGGTCAGCTCGTCCAGGGCGGTGGACTCCTGGCCCAGGTAGGCGAGGAGCCGGGCGGCCCGCTCGGGGTGCCGCACGATGTCGTGGCCGAGGATCTCGACGCTGCCGCTGTCCGGCCGCAGCAGGCCGGTGACCTGCCGTACGAGGGTGGACTTGCCGGCGCCGTTCGGGCCGAGCAGCCCGAAGATCTCACCGCGCCGCACGTCCAGCTCGACGCCGTCGGTGGCCCGCACCTCGGGGGTGCCCGGGGTGCCCCGGCGGCCCCGGACGGCCGGGTAGGTCTTGCCGAGCCCGCGCACGCGTACGACCTCGTCGTACCGAAGTGCCTGTCCCGCGCGCGTACTCACAAGGGACGAGGGTACGGGGTCGGGGGCCTTTACTCGCCTTTGGGGGCGGGTGGGGGCTTCAGTCGGCGGCGGACGCCTGCTGCTCGGCCGTCGCCGGTACGTCGAACTCCCGCCAGAACCCCGCCCGAATGGCGTAACGGTCGTGCTCGTCGATCTGGTCGTCCTTGTGCGCGAGCAGCCCGAACCGTGCCGCGTACCGCAGCAGCTCGCCGTCGATCCGGTGCGGGATGCGCGGGTACATCTGCGCCAGCCGCTGCAGATGGCTCTGGTCGCCGAGCCGGGACATCCAACGGCGGGCGAAGACCTGTCCCACCTCGTACGGGTCGCCGCCGACGGTGGTGATGTCCTCCTCCCGGTCGGCCCACCGCTGCTCGGCGGTGGTGAGCTGGGCCAGCGTCGGCATGGAGGCGGCCTCGGGGGGCTCGGCGACCACGCCCGGCCGGT